>CAYTWK010000054.1:0-9671 GCA_964442095.1 uncultured Caulobacteraceae bacterium
ATAAATGATAGCGAAACCGAGCGACTTGCAAAATCGGGTGCTATTGCGGGGCTATGCCCTATAACCGAGGCCAATCTCGGCGATGGAATTTTTCCAGCTTTGGAATATTTGGATCTTGGTGGCAGATTTGGCATCGGAACAGATTCAAATATTTTGATTGATACCGCACGCGAATTATGTTCGCTTGAGTATTCTATGCGCCTTTCGAAACGGCAAAGAAACGTCCTCGCGAGTGTTGACAATAATTCGGTGGGCCGCAATTTATTTGAAAAAGCAATACAAGGCGGCGCACAAGCACTTGGATTTAATGCGGATATAGCCGAAAGTGGCCCTGCTACTTTTGTTTGTCTTGCTGAAATGGATTTCGGAGAAATTAATGCAAGTCCAGACTTGGTATTGGATAAATGGATATTTGCGTCGCGCGAAAGCTGCATAAATGCGGTTTGGGTGAATGGCAAAAAGCTAGTTGAAAATGGCTGTCATATTAAATCACAAGCCATTCGCGGGCAGTATAAGAAGCTGCTCGGTTCAATTATCGCTGAATTTTGATATTTTTTCTTTGACTATCTGTGCGCTATCGCCCGCTTTATAAGCGCTAGTTCCAAGGCCTATTCCATCAATACCTGCATCAAACCATTCTCTATAGTTTTGGCTATTAATTCCTCCTACTGCATAGAGTTTTATCTCTTTCGGTAGGACCTCTTTGATTGCATTAAAGTGTGAAATCCCCAGTGTGCTCGCGGGAAATAATTTCAAATGCTTTGCGCCCCATTTTATCGCATTAAATATTTCAGTTGGCGTCAAAACTCCGGGATATGGCTCTAGGCCGTTTGCAAGCGCGTATTTTATCACATCTTCATCGCAATTGGGCGATACAATAAAATGCGCACCACAGCTTTTAAGCTTTTCAACTTCCAAAGGATCGGTGACTGTCCCTGCGCCAATTTGGATTTTATCGCCATATTTTTCGACCATATTCTTAATACTTGTATAGGGATCTGGTGAATTAAGAGGGATTTCAATTTTATCTATCCCTGCATCAATTAAGACTTTGAAAATCTCATTGCACTCATTCGGCTTTATCCCACGAAGAATAGCGATAATCTTTGAATTCATTAATATTTTCCACTTTCTGCAAATTTTAAAAGGCCATTTATTGAACATTCATCGCCGTCCAAAAAATCATTCTTTATTGAAAACCTCTCCATTCCAGCGGCATAATTTTCACAAAGTTTCTTTGCGCCAATAAGCGTGATATTGGCATAATTAGCAATTAATTTTTGATTTTCGCGTATTTCCGAAGCGATAACTAACCCAGATAAAAAGCTCTTGGCCCAATTAGCGCTTTTACCTTCTAATAATTGAAAAGTGCGTGCAGCGAAGATCGAACCTAATAAACCGCTCCCACCGATACCATTATTTTTAATTATAAAATCAACCCCATCTGTAAAACCTGATTTGTCAAACTCTGCGTCTCTATTTCCCATTGTCGAGTGGTTTTGCAATAAATCGAATAATTCGCCACTAGGATATGTCTGGAATTGCTCAATTGTGCCTCTATTAATTTTTACCCATTTTGAATGGGTCCCCGGTAGTATCAATAGGCTTTTTTCATCGCTTAAATTTTCTAAAGCGCCAAAAATTTGCATTTCTTCGCCGCGCATTACATCGGGATAATTATTAAAATTAGTGCACCTAACCCCAAAACTCTGTTTGAAAACAATACCATTGATTTCAAAAATTGCCGAATTTTCAAAATAGGTCTCAGGGGCTAGTGGCGCTTCAAGATAATCGGTTTCAATTATGCCAAGCCGTGACCCCGCCATTCCGCATAAAAACACCTCTTTTATTGAATAGGCATCTAACCATTCGGCGCAAAGGCCATAAATATGATTTTTTGCGCTTCCTTGCACCGATTTTATGCCAAGTCCAGATTTTGTGGCAATAATGGACCGATTATTGATTAAATAGAGTCTAAGATTGGATGTTCCCCAATCGCCGACAATTACATAGTCCATCTTTATTTTCCCTGCTATCGCATATTTATATTATAAATAAAGTATGTTAGCTATTCTTAAAACAGAAAAAGACACAGGATTTTTCGAAAGAAAATCCTAATAAAAACAGGGGGAGCGCAATGACAATTTCTGGGATAGACCTTGGGGTCTTGATTGTATACTTAATTTTTATATTTGGGCTCGCGCAATTTGTTTCGCGTGAGAAAGCCGGTCACGAAAAAAATGCGACTGATTATTTCTTAGCATCTAAATCGCTTTCTTGGTGGGCAATTGGTGCATCATTAATAGCGGCCAATATTTCTGCAGAACAGATTGTGGGCATGTCCGGCTCGGGTTATGCAATGGGCCTTGCGATCGCTTCATATGAATGGATGGCCGCGGCAACCTTATTGATTGTTGGCAAATATTTTCTACCGATTTTCTTGAAAAATGGCATTTACACCATGCCGCAGTTTCTTGAAATGCGTTTTGGCTCCAAACTAAAGACTATAATGGCCGTATTCTGGCTCTTGCTATTTGTCTTTGTCAATCTGACTTCAATTATTTGGCTTGGCTCGATTGCGGTAACCAAAGTCATGGGCGTAAACCAAGACGTCGCTTTGTTTGTATTGGCTGCATTTGCGCTTCTTTATCAGGTATATGGAGGCCTAAAGGCAGTCGCTTTAACCGATATTGTCCAAGTCTCGCTCTTGGTATTGGGCGGTATTCTCATCAGCGTTTTAACACTCGCGCAACTTGGTGGCGACGCTGGCGTAATTGGCGGCTTTAATAGGCTGCAAGCCGAATTGCCGGGTCATTTTGATATGATTTTGGATAAATCTAGTCCGCACTATAAAGACCTACCGGGGATTGCCGTTTTAGTCGGTGGTATGTGGATTGCCAATCTTTCATATTGGGGCTTTAATCAATATATTATTCAGCGTGCATTAGCGGCCAAAAACCTTAATGAGGCGCAAAAGGGCGTGGTCTTTGCAGCATTCTTAAAGATGCTAATGCCGTTTATTATTGTGGTTCCGGGTATAGCGGCGGTTTTATTGGCACCGGATCTTTCAAAACCCGATGAAGCCTATCCAGCTATGATGCGCACTTTGCCAACTGGCATTTTGGGTCTCGTATTTGCAGCATTGGTTGCCGCAGTAATCGCGTCAACTGCTTCTAAAATCAATTCCATAGCAACAATCTATACTCTTGATATCCATAATCAATTTTTTATGAAGGGCGAAGATCTAACCACGCCAGAATCTGGAAAGCGTCAAGTGACGATTGGTCGTATCGCAGCTTCTGTGGCGGTTATAATCGCTGTCTTAACCGCAAGGCCATTATTGGGAAAATCGGAGCAGGCGTTCCAATTTATCCAAGAGTTTACGGGCTTCTTTACGCCAGGTATTTTGGCAATATTCTTGCTTGGGCTATTTTGGAAACCGGCAAACGAAAATGGCGCAATAGCTGCGGCTGTTTCATCACTTGCCCTTAGCTATGTATTCAAAATTGCAATGCCAGAAATACCGTTTATGAACCGTATGGGCTTAGTATTCTTGATTGCCGTTGGATTAGCTGTAATTATTTCTTTGGCAACTAAGAAAACTTCAAAAGTAAGCGAGATTGTTATGGATGGGGTTTCGGTTAAAACCTCGGCATCATTTAATTTCGCGGCCGCAATAATTGTGGCGCTATTGGTGCTATTCTATACAATTTGGTGGTAATCTTTGGGGATACCAAAGGTTAAGTCTTAAAAATTATAGTGCGGCGATTTTTGTTAATATATCGCCGCGCTATTTTTTACCTATTCTATTTTGTGAATTGCACTATTGCCGAATAGACAAAATAGGCGAATGTAATTGCAATCGCCACCAAAATACCGCGCAATACACTTTGGGTATGTCTATCGCCTTTGGTATTTCGGCCCCATAAATCTGCATATTTATAGCCAGTCAGCGCTTCGACAATTTTACCGCTCTCTTGCGTCTCTGGCTCTGTTGCGCCGCCTCTTAGCCTTTCAACTTCATCGACTAAGACTTTGTGGCTATTGGCATTTAGGCCAAAGCTAAGCGATAGAATTACCCCCAATGCCATAATCACAATCGGCCCGAGAACCAAAATTACCATTAGGGTTTGTATTTCTTGATCTCCATGGACTTTGGCCTTGGCATCAAAGCCGCCAAATTGCAAAAGCGCACCAGTTGCCGCCAGTGCTGAGGCTTGCGCGATTTTACGCACAAAGGTCATAACGCCAGCGAAAATGCCCTCGCGCCTTTCGCCAGTCAGTGCCTCATCAATATCTGGTAGATAATTATAAACGCTCCAAGGGACGAAATTTAAGGTTCCGCGGCCAAGTCCCGCCAAAACCACCGGCACAAAAAGCCAGAAAATTACTTGAAAACTCGCGCCATTTGTGAAGGCAGCCAATATATTACCTTCGATTGGCTTTATGGCTTCGCTAAAACCATCTGGCTTGATTAGATAAAACGCCAAGAACAAAAGGCAAGCTGCGCTGAAAAATGCACAGGCGGCTTTATAAGCAAAAGTCGGCCCAACCTTGATAACAATATTAATTGCTATCATTACCGATATAAATTGCGCAACATACATAAAAGTCATCAGCTGGGACGCCAATAGAGTGGCCCCAAGCATTACGGCAGTGACGAAAAATGGCAAAACCGTATTGAAAATATCTTGCGAAATATAGCCGCCAAGATAGATGCTAAGGTGCTGGCGAAAGGCGCGAATTCTTAGTGTGGAGAACAAATCCGAAAACATTTTCTTTGGTATATTGAGAATTTCCTTTAAAGATGGCCGCTCTGGCGTGTGTTTTAGTTCATCTTCTGTATAGGGTCGTTCCCAACTGAAAATTACCACAAGCAAAACAACAAATGAGAATATAAAGCCAAAAATTGCGCCCATTATCAAAAATGTATCGGCATTATCCTTGCCGCCTAATTGTTTGATAATAAGAGTTGGCAAATAGGAGGCCAAGATTGCCGATGCTTGGGCCACAAGCATTCTCGCGCCCGCAAACTTCGCTTTTTCCTTATAGTCTTTGGTCATTTCCGCAGCCAAGGTTTCCCATGGAATAAGCACGCTGGCATAGACAATTTCAAAGAAAATAAAGGTTGCAAGATAATAGGCAAATGTATGGCCGGTCTGCCACATAAGTGCGAATGAGGGCAAAAGCGGAATAGCAATTATAAGGAATATTTTTCTGCGGCCAATCTTCTTCCCAATCCAAGTATGGCGCAAATTATCCGAAACATAACCGATAATCGGGCATGAGATCGCATCGACAATGCGCGGCAAGGCCAAAATTAGCGAGGCTTGGGCAACATCCAAATCGCAAAATGTGGTTAGGAAATAAATCAACCAACCAGAAATAACCGCCATTGCGCCCGCGCCGAGCATATCTCCCGAACCCCAAGCCCAATAATTTAAAGTATTTGGCTTTCTTTGCATTTCGCCCTCCCTAATATTTATATTTTTAAATGAAACGATACATAAACTCGCCAAGGCATAAGATAGCCATTGCTTGACCAAATGGCATCGAAGTTAAAGGTATGTCTTTGTATTCTTGAATTGAATTGAAAACTGGCGTGCCAAAAGAAACTTGGGTTAGCTCGCCCGCACTATTTATATGCGCGCGCACGGACTTACCCGCCCTTATGCCTAATTCTTCGTATTCCTTGCTAATGTAGCCTTTGCGCGTGGCCTTTAGAATGCCCGCTGCAAAACCGGCCGATGCCGAGGCTTCTTCATATGAAGTTTCGTCATCAATTATTGTGCGCCAAAGGCCCGATGGCGCTTGATATTTTGCCAAGGCTTTGATTTGCGCTTCTAGGGTCTCGATTAAGAATAGTCGGGTGGCGTCATTGGGCGGCAAATCCAAAAGCTCGATAAATTCGGGGATTGCAATTGTTACCCATGAATTGCCCCGCGCCCAAAGTGCATTGGCAAAATTATGACGCCCGTCAAACGTCCAGCCATGAAACCAAAGGCCAGTCTTTCTATCGGCCAAGTATTTAATATGAAGCATGAATTGGCGCTTTGCTTCTTCGACATAATCCGGGCGATTTAGCAAGAGCCCTATTTTAGCCAATGGAAGGACAGACATCATAAGAGTATCGTCCCACATCTGTTGGTGGTTTACTGAATTATAGACAATATGTTGAAAGCCGCCTTCTTCAGTGCGCGGTAATCCTTTCATTACCCATTCGGCCCAAACATCCAAATACGGTAGGTATTGGCGATTATTGGTTCTTTCATAAAGATAGGCAAGGGTTAAAAATGGTGCAACAGTATTGATATTGCGCGACGCCGAGCCTTCGGCAAATCTATCTTCAAACCATTTCAACATAATGTTCCAAGCCTCAGTATCGCCGCTCAATTCCCAAAACTTATATATTCCATAAAGGCCGACCCCATGTGTCCATTCCCAACCGGCCCAACCTTTGGTATCAATCACGCGGCCATCTTCAAGGCGAAGCAGAAACTCGCCAGTTTCATCCTTGATATTAACGAGATTATTGATGACAGATTTCATTGTTTTGAAATAATCATCGCGGTTGGCGCCAAGTTTTGCGGCGTGATGTTGTAATAAGGGATCCATTTAATTCTCCAAATTATTTTGCGAGGGTTTTTGGCTGCGGCACCGGTTCAGTTTTTAGGCCGCCACGAACATTGTTTACGACAATCAACTTTGGCTCTTCGATTTCATTGCCGTCTTTCCCATCAGTAGTATAGGCGAGGGCAATGTGATTATTGCCATTGTTATTTATTATTCCGGGTGGAATAATAAAGCTCCTTTGCGGGCCAATATGCGAAACCATTTGCCCCATATTCCAGCCATTGACAAATATCAGCACTCTATACTGCTTTGCAGATCGCGGCTTTGAAGTATCGCCAAAACCTATTGCAAGACCAATATCATGATCTTTGGGCAAATCGAGCGTAAAATCGGCGCGAAGCCAATGGGTTCCGGCCTCTTTGATTGGCTTATCAAGATTTGTTTTTTGCCAAGCATTATCTAGGCCAAGGCTCTTGGCAGGCGGTAAATACCAACCATTATTTTCACCCCCGAGGCCACCATTATTCATCGGGCCACGGACAATATCGGCTATGTCTTCGCCGCCTCTATTGCCTTGGATTTTCCAATTTATTTTGTGCCCAAATCTTTGCCCACCTATAGTGTGCAAAGAAACCGCAATTACGCCGCGTGCCTCTTTATGCATATCATCAGCAAACAAATCCCAATTATGGCCATTGTTACGAACCATAATTGCTATTTTGTGCTTGCCATTTGTGTTCATAGAATTTGGGATTTTGAATTTGAAACTATCTGTGGTTTCCGAGAAGGCGCGTCCAGTATCTGTTTCATGTTGGCCAATGAAAACGCCATCTATCCAAACTTGGATTAGGCCGGCTGCTCCTGCGCCGTAAAAAATATCGATTTCTTTATCGCTTTGCTCACTAATTTCAAATTCGCCGCGATACCAGACATCTCCGTGGTGAAAGCCATAGTCGGACATTGCAAGGGTTGGCTGCCCGCGCTCTGGCTGGGTATAAACATTAGCCGCAGATCCAGTTCTATTTGCAAGCATCCAGTTTTTATCGTCGAAATCTATTTTTGCCTCATTATTGTCTGCCCGATAATACCAATCTAGATTTTTAAGGCTAGGTAGATTGAATGTATCGGTGCCGCGAATGGTTTGTGATTGAAACCCACCCGAAGCATTTTGACTAATTCGAATGTTTTCACCATTAAAAACCAAATTGCGAACATTAAATGGCGCGAAGATTTCTATTCTCGCAGGGTTTGCAATATCGCCATTCAAAGACAGGCTTTGGTTTTTCAATTCTGACTTGCGGATTAGCCCTTCAAAATTGGCAATGAAGCGACCATTGCTTTGCCCCTGTAAGGAATAGTTTCGCGCCGCTATATCGTTTTCAATTATTATGATAGTCGATTTAGCCCCATCAATAATGCGCACAATATTTCGTGTATCATGATTAAATGCCAAAACTAGTGCTTTGGTAATCGGATCATAATTATGCTCTAATCGTCCTTCTAGGATTTCGATTTTGGGCGCATTATCAAACTTTAGCGCGATTTCGCCATTTTCGGCTTTGCGGCCCACAAAGAGCGCAAAATTATTGGTATTTGCGCCCGTTTGCTGGCTAAAATGGGTCTGTAATTCATTTGTTGAATAGATTAAATGATTAGAGCCAAACTTATGCGCCGCATATAGAATTTTTCCATCTTGACCATTTATCGTCATTTCACCTTTTGACGGTATCCTAAGATTTCCATCCGATGTATTGAGACTAAAATTAAAATCAACACGATTTGTTTTTGTGCTATCGGTGTGATTTACAAACAAAATATGGCTTTTGGTTAGTGCATTATAATTATGATAAACAAAAGCCTCTTTATTGCTTGTAGTAATAGGTGCGGCGGGCTCCATATGGGTTAGACTATCATTATTGGCCGCAATTGTTTGGCCCAATTGTCCCATAACCTTTGCTTTGTCACGCAAAACACGGGCTTCGTTTATTGGTGCGCCATAATCATATGAAGTATAAACCATCGGCGCAGCCAGCCAACCCCACGAAGTTCCGCCATACATCATATAGGCATTGTGAATTGTTAGGTTGTTTATAATATTCTTGCCATAAAAAAGGCGCGTATAACCGGTTCCTTGCCGACGCGACGTGCATTCATAAGTCCCATTTGATCCCCAATAATCAAACCAGCCAGCTCCAATTTCAGCCACAAACCCTGGTGTATTTGGCGATGCAAGTGAGCCAATGCGCGGCGGGTTCTTTCCATACATGCCCCAATCGGGCGCAGGGCTAGGGTTTCCTTCTTTGGCATCAACAGAGCATGTGCCGCCCGGATAGCCATCAAAAGCATAAATATCAACAGGTCCGGGATTTGCAAATGGCGCGGTAGAATTAATAGGCGTCCAATCCGGAAGGCGCGATGCCGCATTGTGGAAAATTGGAACACTGATACCATCACTGACGGCCTTTTCGCGCAAATGCTTCATATGTCTTTGATGCTTTGGCTCTAATTTGCCAAGTTCGTTTTCTATTTGATATAGAATAACATTGCCGCCGCCATTGGTAATTTGATTGCGTGCAACAATCGCGTTTATCTGCGTCATCCATTCATCGGTCGCGGCTTGATATTCTGCGGCATCGGTTCTTGCTTCTGCGCGATTGCGAAACATCCAGCCCGGAAAACCACCGCCCGTAAGCTCGGCATTTACATATGGACCAGAACGAATGATGACATATAGTCCTTCTTCTTTGGCCATTTTAATTGCCAATTCCATATTGCGAATGGAGGAGAAATCATATTGTCCAGGGCGCGCGGTATGATAACCCCAATCAAAATAAAAGCTGACGGTGTTAAGGCCTGATGCTTTCATCTTTTGCATAATATCGCGCCATAAAGATGGCGACGGAAGCCTGAATGGGTGCATTTCGCCTGCAAAAATAAAAGTCCTTTTGCCGTCAATAATTAAAGAAAATTTATCCCAAGTGATTTTTTTTGGGGCATGGGTGGGTTTGGTTGCCGCTTCGACAATTTCGCGCGTCTCTTTTATGGCGGTGAAATGGCGGACTGCACCTGATATACCCAATATTTCTTGGGGTTTTGAC
>CAYTWK010000055.1:0-9420 GCA_964442095.1 uncultured Caulobacteraceae bacterium
AATCGAGCGGCTTTATATTGGTATGGGTTCGCCCGTCGATAATCGATTTTTCAATTCTTAAATGATGATTTGCGCGCGCGGCTACTTGGGGTGAATGGGTTACGCAAAGCACTTGCGCCTTTTTCGCTAACACTGCCAAGCGCTTACCGACAGCATCGGCGGTTGCGCCGCCAATTCCTTGATCGACTTCGTCAAATACCAATGCAAGAGAGCCAACGCCTTGTGCCAGAACAACTTTTATTGCCAAAGAAAGCCGCGAAAGCTCACCACCAGAGGCGATTTGGCTAAGTGGGCCAAAACCTGCACCGGGATTAGGGGCAATTTCAAAAATAATCCTATCATAGCCCGCGCTATTAACGCGCTCTAAATCGGTCTCGATTTTGGTTCTAAAGCGCATTTTATCGAGCTTTAGCGGCGGCAATTCGGCCATAATTTTTCTATCGAATATTTCTGCGCCTTTTGTTCGCGATTCAGAAAGCGCGCTTGCACTTTGATGATATGCTTTATCGGCGAGCGCAAATTGCTCTTGGCACACCCGCAAATGTTCATCGCGATTTTCTATTTCACCTAATTTAGCGCGGGCTTTTTCGATTATTTGGCCTAAATCTTCGACATTCACATTATGTTTGCGCGCCGCCGCCCTTAGTGCGAACAAGCGTTCTTCGATGCGCTCTAATAGTTTTGGATCTAAATCTATAGCATAGCCAGCCTCGGTCAATAAATCACTGGCTTCGGAGATATCATTCTGAGCCCGTTCTAATGCGGCGGAGGCCGCTTCAATGGTTTTGTTTAACTTAGTGGCATTTTCGCCATCTATCGGGCCGATTTTTGAAAGTGCGCGCGCGGCATTGGCCATATTCGCGGCAATTTTGCCATTACTTATATAATCAAGGGATTCTTTAATTGTGCCGATTATGCGTTCGGCACCCATCAAAAAGCGTCTTTCGCTGTCTAATTCGGCTTCTTCACCGGCTTTGGGCGATAGTTTTTCTAATTCGTCCAAAATATGACGCAAATAATCGCTATCGGCTGCTGCTTGTTTTATGGATTCTTTGGCGGCCTCCAGCGCTTTTAGGGAATTGGCTCTATTTACAAAGTTTTTCTCGGTTTCTCCTAGATATTTTGTAAATTCATGGCCCAATTCTGCGCTCAAAAAGCCGTCAAACATTGTTTGATGGCTATTGGCTTGGGTAAGGCCAATCGCCGAATGTTGACCATGCACCTCCAAAAGGCTATGTGCCAAATCGCGCATAGTTGCTATGGAAACTTGGGTATCATTGACAAAGCCGCGGCTTTTCCCATCAAGGCCGACAGAGCGCCGCAGGACGATTTCCCCATCCTCGTGCTCTATGTCGGCATTTGAAAGAATTTGCCGCGCTATTTCATTATTACCGATTTCAAAGATCGCGCTTGCAATCGCTTTTTCTGCACCGGCCCGAATTAAGGATTTATCACCGCGTTCCCCCAAAGCAAGGCCAAGAGCATCCAATAGGATTGACTTTCCGGCGCCAGTTTCCCCTGTAAGCGCTGTAAATCCCGCGCCAATTTCAAGGTCGAGCTTTTCTATCAATACAATATCGCGAATCGAGATTTGCTTTAGCATATGATATGTTTAGCGGATTAATCGCAAATTTGAAGCAATAAACTCAAGAAAATTATATGCCAGCAGGTGGCAAAGCTGTTCCTTGGGTCGAAGCGGGCGAAACATCGCGAGATTTGCGCTTGAAAATGCTACGTCTTTCAGTTTTTACCCTTGCTTTTTCAATTTTGCGCGGTGCTTTAGCAGGCTTTAGGCCAGTATTGGTCAATAAAGCATAAGAAGCTTCATACCATTCAGATCCTGGATAATTATAGCCAAGAACCGCACCGATTTGCTTTGCTTCGTCAAACATGCCGAGTGTCAAATAAGCCTCGACAAGGCGGTGCAAAGCTTCGGGAACATGGCTAGTGGTTTGATATAAATCAACAACCCTCTTAAAGCGGCCAATAGATGCCAATTGCTGCCCTTCATTCATATAAAAGCGGCCAATTGCCATTTCTTTACCTGCCAATTGGTCGCGCGTCATATCCATTTTGAGGCGGGCATCGCGCGCATAGGCGGTATCTGGATATCTCTGCACGACTTGGTTAAGTGCAGCCAATGCAAGCTCGGTCATACGTTGATCGCGGCCAACATCGACGATTTGTTCAAAATAGCAGATTGCAATTAGATAATATGCATATGCCGAATTATCCTGATTGGATTGAAAAATTTCAATAAATCTTTGGGCGTTTGCAATCGCATCCTCATATTTATTAAGGCGATAATTTGAATATCCGGCCATTAAAATTGCACGGCGCGCCCATTCTGAATATGGGTGTTGGCGGTCAACCTCTTCGAATGCGGTAATTGCTTCGGCAAATTGACGCTTTTGGACCAAATCGCGCGCTTCATTATATAGTGCCTCAACTGGACGCTCTACATAGACGGGGGCTTTGGTTGACGAATTTCCCATGCTTTGGCACGAAGCCAATGGCGTAATAATTGCCAAAGTGGCCGCAATTAAGAGAAATGGTTTCGCTCTAGTTGGAATCATTTTTGAATTCGTCTCGTTCTTCTGTCTTATTTGCAATCGATATCGCATAAAATCTCTAACCTATTGCTATTTAGCTTGCAAATAGAAGAAGGTGAAGCCGTAATATCATTGATATTGCAAAAATGGCGGATTTTTAATCTAAACGAGAAGCTTTATACGCCAGCAGCCGCCATCATTTGCATTTCAAGCGGCGTAGAAGTGTAACGCCATGCAGATGTATCATTCATTAGAGCGCGAACCAAATCAACATTGAGTGCATGACCGGATTGATGGGCAATATAGCGCCCCATCAAAGCAGCACCACACAAAGCCAAATCACCGACTGCATCAAGAGCTTTATGGCGAACAAATTCATCATCAAAACGAAGGCCACCTTTGTTCATAACTTCATCGCCATCTATAACAACAGCATTATCAAGAGATCCGCCGATTGAAAGACCTTTTTCGCGCATTGCTTCGACTTGGTGTAAAAAGCCAAAAGTCCGTGCTGAGGCTAGTTCTTTGGCAAAACCATCTTTAGAGCAATCATAAACGCCGCGTTGGTAGCCAATAATTTTTGAGGCAAAGTGAATTTCCACATCAAGCGAGAAACCATCAAATGGAACCAATTTCGCATATTTCGGGCCAGAGCGAACTTCGATAGGCTTTAAAATTTCAATAATCTGCTTAGGTGCGCCAATTTTACGAACCCCAACTGATGTAATCATTTCAATAAAAGGTTCCGACGAACCATCAAGAATAGGGACTTCGGGGCCATCGATTTCGATATAGGCATTATCAATACCCATGCCATAAAGTGCGGCCAAAACGTGCTCGATAGTGGCAACACTTGTGCCATATGAATTGGTGATTGTCGTTCCCAATTGGGTCGTCGTTACATTAGACGCAATTGCCCGAATGCGTGCCTCGGCAGGATTTACGTCTGTGCGAATAAAGACATATCCCGTATCTTGCGGGGCAGGGCCAATCGTCAAGCGTGATTTTGCGCCAGAATGGACACCAACACCAATGCAAGAAGCTTTGGCTTTTAGTGTCTTTTGCAATTGTGAAACAATATTATGACGCAATTCTTTAAATACCCAACTATAAAAGACCACGCCAAATGATGCGCGCAAGGCCGTATGATGGCTTATGTCTGAATATTTGATAATAATCAAAACAAGCTTGGTTTCTAAATGTTACAAATATTGTCACAAAAAAAGCGCCCATTTAATGGGCGCTTTTGTTTTGCCTTAATTTGGCGTTTAATTCGCCTGCCGCCTCAAAAACGCTGGAATTGAATAATCCTCGACGCTTTCTTCAGGGAAGAGATTATTGTCATGCACAGTTTGTTGATTATTGGTCTCAAAATCTGGTGCGGTTTGGCGCGGCTTTGGCTTGCCAAATAGATTATTGATGAAACCAAAACCAGGCTCCACATTACTAGCTTGGGTTTCGTGGGCCTCACGCTGCGGCGCTTCACGAGTTTGGCCGTAAGCATTTTGCTGCGATGGGGCATTCGCTTGATTAACATAAGGGCTTGGGCGCGTTTCTTGCACCTGCGGTCTTACATAGCCCTGCGCTGGTGTCACGGGTGCTTCTTGTTGAACTGGCTGATCCGCATATAAATCTTGCTCAACTGGCTTTTGCACTGGCGCATTATAGCTAGTTTGCGCAGTTTGCGCTTGCGGCGCAGGTGTTTCAACAATTGTTTCGCGCGGCGGGCTTACGCGCACAACATTAACAGATTGCGGTTGGGCAATTGGCTGTGCATTTTGTGGCGCAGGGCGATAAGTATTCGCCGTATTTTGCACTTGGTTCGGCGTTGGTAGCTCCGCTTCATCCATTTCAATGCCTGATGCAACAACTGAAACGCGGATTTTACCTTCCATATTTTCATCAAATGTCGAGCCAACAATAATATTTGCATTTGGATCAACTTCGGCGCGAACTTGGTTTGCAGCTTCGTCAAATTCATAAAGCCCCATGTCTGGGCCGCCAGTAATATGGATAAGCACAGCGCGAGCACCCTTTAAAGATACGTCTTCAAGAAGTGGGTTTGAAATTGCGCGTTGTGCCGCAGTAATCGCACGGTTTTCGCCTTCGGCTTCGCCTGTGCCCATCATGGCCTTGCCCATGCCAGACATTACAGATTTAACATCGGCAAAATCAAGATTAATAAGGCCCGGCATAATCATCAGATCGGTTACGCCGCGAACCCCTGAATGTAATACTTGGTCGGCCATTTGGAATGCCGCTTGGAAAGTTGTCTTATCATTCGCAACGCGGAATAGATTTTGATTTGGAATTACAATCAATGTATCAACATTTTTTTGAAGCTCCGCGAGGCCGCTTTCAGCCATTGCCATGCGGCGTGGCCCTTCAAAATGGAAAGGTTTTGTAACCACCGCAACCGTCAAAATACCCATATCACGAGCAATGCGCGCAATGGTTGGCGCGGCGCCAGTTCCGGTGCCGCCGCCCATGCCTGCTGTAATGAAAACCATGTGTGCATCGCCCAAATGCTCCATGATTTCATTTGTGCTTTCTTCAGCGGCTGCCATTCCGATTTGCGGATTAGCGCCTGCTCCAAGACCTTGGGTGGTGTTTAGGCCAATTTGAATACGACGCTCGGCTTTAGAGCGTGCTAAAGCTTGGCTATCAGTATTGGCAACTACAAAATCTACGCCTTGGAGATTATCATCAATCATATTGTTAACGGCATTACCGCCGCCGCCACCAACGCCGAATACTACTATGCGAGGTGAAAGGTCTGTGGTTTTTAGTGCGTTAAGGCGTAGGGCCATGATCGGATTCTCCAAGTGCTGGGCAAATAATTTACAAAAAATGAGGGAACTTGCTTAAGCACTGGTTAACGAGCGCGAAATATTTCCTTAAAAAAGCATTATTAATGGATAAAGTGCAGTTTATAATTTGCCGCATTCAGCCCAATGACTATATAATCCTTATATCATCAAGGGTAGTATTCAATTGACAATCCAAATTAGGAAATCAGAAGAGCGCGGCAAGGCCAATTATGGTTGGCTTTATACCAAATATAGTTTCAGTTTCGCCAATTATTATGATCCAAGATATATGGGCTTTGGGCCATTGCGCGTTATTAATGACGATAGGATTGCAGGTGGCGGCGGATTTCCCACCCACGGCCATGATAATATGGAAATTGTCACCTATGTCCTTGAAGGTGCGCTCGAACACAAAGATAGCCTTGGAACTGGAAGTATAATCAAAGCTGGTGATGTGCAAAGAATGTGCGCAGGAACCGGTATTCAACATTCCGAATTTAACCCGTCGCAAACAGAGACTTGTCATTTATTGCAAATTTGGATTATGCCGAATGCCAATAATCTGAAGCCCTCTTATGAACAAAAGCAGTTTTCCAAAGACGATAAGCGCGGGAAACTATGTCTTGTGGCATCGAATGATGGCCGCGATGGTTCGGTTAGCATTAATCAAGATGTAAATCTCTATGCGAGCATTTTTGACGAAAATGACATAGTGAAGCATGAAATTGGCGCCAAACGCGGCGCATGGTTACAAATCGCCAAAGGCAATTTAAGGCTAAATGATATTGAATTATCAGAAGGCGACGCTGCTGCAATTTGGAACGAGGAGGCAATCGAATTAGCCGCTAATGGCCCGTCTGAATTTTTATTATTCAATATGGGCTAATTATATTGCCAGAGCTTCCAAAAGTCTTGGTTTTTGATAGCGGCGTTGGCGGCTTTTCGATTGTTCAAGAAATTGTCAATTGTAAATTGGATGTCGAAATTTTTTATTGCGCTGATACCGCATTCTTCCCATATGGAAGCCGCTCGGATCTGGAGCTTTTGGAGCGAATTCCGCAGATTGTTTCTGATGCCGCTGAAAAATCAAAAGCCGATGTTTTAATTATTGCCTGCAATACCGCGAGCACTTTGGCGCTTTGGCAAATTCGCCAAAAAGTTTCGATACCAGTCATTGGCGTTGTTCCCGCCATAAAGCCGGCGGCCGCCCAAAGTCAAACTAAGACCATTGGCCTTTTGGCGACACCGCGCACGGTCGGTTCGGCCTATACCAATGATTTGATTGATAATTTTGCCTCTGATTGCAGGGTCATTAGATATGCACCCAAGGATTTAGCGCGCGCTGCCGAAAGTTTTATTCTAGGTAAGGGGCTTGAAGAAGGTGCGATTGATGATGCAATTAATGGGCTTTTTGCTCAAGAATGTGGCAAAACTATCGATGTCGTGATTTTGGCCTGCACCCATTATCCTTTATTATTAGATGCGCTTGTAGAGCGTGCGCCGCAAAAGGTTAAATGGATTGATTCAGGTTTTGCAATCGCAAATCGCCTGGCACAGGTTTTGAACCTTAGGATTAATGAAGGCGAAACCAAAATGGGGATAGCATTTTCAAGTGGTGGCGATGATGAGAATTATGGTAATGCCGCAATCAAACTCGGTTTTCATAGAATGGATGAAATAAATTGAATATTTTGCGCTCTTTTTTGTTTTTGGTTTCATATTGGCTAATTTCATTGACCTTTATTATTAGCCTAACCATTCTTTCGCTCATTCCGGGGCATAAATTATTGCGCTTTTCGATTGTTCAATATGCCAAGACCATGCGCTGGGCTATGGGCTTTTTCGCCGGAATTAAGTTCACTTATCGCGGCGTAGAAAATTTGCCAGATGGCCCATTTATCATTGCCGCAAAGCATCAATCTTGGGGTGATGGCTTTGGCGCTGTAAGCTATTTTGGTGATATTGCATTTGTCACTGGCGATCACCTTGAGCGTTATCCATTGGTGGGGCAAATTCTCAAGAAAATCGGCGCGATTGTGGTTGATAGCTGCGGCGGGCATACTGCGCAAAAAAAGCTGACTACCACTTTTGAAAAGGCTGCAGACGAGGGCCGCAGCGTCTTAATTTACCCCGAAGGTCATCTCGTTAAAATTGGGGAGCGGATTAAATATCGCGCGGGGGTTTGGCATCTTCAACAAGAATGTGATTGGCCTGTGGTTCCTGTTGCGACAAATCTTGGGCTATTTTGGTCGTGCCAAGATTTCCTAAAGGAAAAAGGCGAGGCGATAAACGAATTTTTAGAGCCAATTCCAGCGGGTCTTTCCAAAGATGAATTTATGACGCGCCTTGAGAATGCGCTTGATGAAAACTCGAAGCGCCTATGCGAGGAGGGCCAAGCAAAGCACCCATATTTAACCCAAGCAGGTGTCAAATGGCCCGATAGGATAAATATGATTCAAAAGGGCAATGAGAAAACACCGGTATAGATATATAATAATTTAGGATTGGAGATAGCAATGAAGATAAAAAGCATGATTGCTGCGGGTTTAATAGCTAGTCTATTGTCCACAACTGCCTGCGCAAACCCAGTTCGCAATGCTATTTTTCGCCCGCCAACTGCCGCTCTTAGTCTTGAGAATTTGCCTTTGGGTTCGTCCTTCATTGAAGTGGAAACCAGCGATAAATTAAAGCTGAAGGGAATTTATGTGCCGCCCAAAGAGGACAAGCCAATTATACTTGTTTTCCACGGCAATGCGTCCAGCGCGAGTGGGATTTTGCGGCATATGACCCCAATCGCCAATGCAGGCTATGGAATTATTAGCACGGAATGGCGCGGCTATTCGCAAAACCCCGGCAGCCCTAGTCAAGAAGGCGTTGCCAAAGATGCAGATGCATTTTTGGCATATGCCAAATCGGTTGCTAATGGTCGTAAAATTATAGTCTTTGGACATTCTTTGGGTGGCGCGGTATCTTTGGATTTGGCGCAAAGGCACAGATTAGATTTTCTTGTGACTTATGGGACAATTCAGAATGTCCGCACAATGACGCCGGTTCTTGCCCGCCCATTAATAAGGGATCCGTTTGATAATTATGCCGCCGTTCGCAACCTCGATGAACCTTTCGTTTTGGTGCACGGATTAAATGATGAAACAATCGAAGTGGCCCAAGGCGTGCAATTGGTGAAGTCCGCCAATGAGGCAAGAACAAATATGAATGCGATTTTCATCAGAGGCGGCCGCCATAGTTTCAATAGCCAGCAGATTTTACAAATATTTGAGAGAATTAAATGGGGCGCGGGCGGAGCAGAATTCCAAAACGAGCCATATTTTGACTTCTCGGCGCCAATGCCAGTTATAAAATAAAAAGGCCCGAACAATAGTTCGAGCCTCTTTTAAACTATAATGTCAATAAAAAGCAAAAACCACGCTTTTTGATTTTTATTGTCCGCTTAACCTAAATCGCTAAGTGAGCGAAGCGAAGGCGGCGATTTAATTTACTAATGTTTCACATTCCGCCATACCGACTTGTAAGAGAACCAAGTCAGGATTGAGAATACGAAGAGAAACAGCAAAGTGCCAATACCCGCAGCCTTACGCGTTGTCGCGTGCGGATCAGCAGCCCATTCAAGGAAAGCCGCAACGTCTTTTGCTTGTTGTTCCACGCTCGCCTTTATGCCTTTATTTTCAGGCGTGTCCGCATAGGTCACACGATCAGGAGTAAGCTGCTTTGCCATGCCAAAAATGCCACCTGGGAAATAGGCATTATAATATTTTCCGGCTGGGACACTTACGCCATGTGGCACAGGCATATCATAGCCAAGCATAAGCGAATAAATATAATCCGCACCGCCCATGCGCGCTTTGGTGATTACCGATAAATCGGGTGGCACAACGCCTCCATTGGCGTCCGCCGCTTGCTTTGTGCTTTCGAATGGCGCCAAAAATCTGTCAGCAGGAATACCAGGACGCTCAACCTCATTGCCAGAGGCATCAATATCCTTAATCGTGTATTTTGCGGCAATAGCCTTAACGACGGGGTTTTCATTGGCATTTGGATAG
>CAYTWK010000056.1:0-8034 GCA_964442095.1 uncultured Caulobacteraceae bacterium
CGCGCAATAATTTGGTTTTTTATCGCGAGCCTTGTTTCGCTTGGGATTGGCATGTTGCTTGCCAATTTTTTCCAGCCAGGGCGCGAATTGGCGCAAACTCTAGCGGGCGAAAATAGTGAAAAGATAACAAGCACAATTCCGAACTTTCGCGCCTTTATATTAAAGATATTCCCAACTTCGGTGTTTGATGCATTGGCAACAAACAATATACTTCAGCTTTTAGTTTTCGCGATTTTTGCTGGGATTGCCCTTTCGGCATTGGGCAAAGAGGGGGATTTAATTCTTCGTTGCAGCGAACAAATAACCGAATTAATGCTACAGATTACAAATTATGTAATGCGCTTTGCGCCATTTGCGGTTTTTGGCGCATTGGCAGCTGTAATTACTACAAAAGGACTTGGAATACTTGTTACCTTTGGCAAGCTCATCGCGGAATTCTATTTTGGCCTTGGTATATTATGGGCAATATTAATCGGCATAGGTGCTCTATTTATCGGTAAGCGCATAATTGAGCTTTTAAGATATATTCGCGAACCAATTTTGATTGCATTTTCAACCTCATCTTCAGAAGCTGCGCTACCGAAATTTTTCGAACAATTGGATAGGTTTGGTGTGCCGAGGCGATTATCAGGCCTAACCCTGCCATTGGGTTATAGTTTTAATCTTGATGGCTCGATGATGTATATGAGCTTTGCGACTTTGTTTATCGCCCAAGCCTATAATGTTGATTTATCGTGGCAAACCCAAATCATTATGCTTTTGACCCTGATGGTTACTTCGAAAGGAATAGCCTCGGTGCCACGCGCGAGCCTAGTTGTGGTTACCGCAACGCTTACAAGTTTTGGCCTACCCATTGAAGGGGTGGCGCTAATTCTTGGGATTGATCAAATTCTCGATATGGGAAGAACCGGAACCAATATAGTAGGTAATGCGGTGGCAACTGTTAGTATTGCTAAATGGGAAGGCATGTTAGAAACCCCCGAACCTGCGGATATGGATTTTCCTCACGCGCCATCAAATACAATTGCTGGCGGGCGCGCTGGTTTGGAAATTGACCCGTCCGAACTTCCGAAATGAAATAAATTTTTTGATTAAGGCACAAAATGCGAGCGAAGAATAAATTAATAATATTGGTTTGTGCATTTAGTTTAATAGCTCCTTTTGCAGTTTCAAATGCTAAAGGGCCAGATAAAAACGCGCGCCCAGCAATTATCGCCGCTGCACATAATGATGCTGTTGAAGCTGGCATGGAAGTTCTTAGACGTGGCGGCGATGCAGTTGATGCTGCGGTTGCTGTTCAGGCAATGCTTGGCCTCGTTGAGCCACAAAGTTCCGGAATAGGAGGCGGCGCATTCATGCTGCGTTATGATGCGAGACACAAAAAAATCGAAGTTTATGATGGACGCGAAACTGCGCCTGCTTCAGCAAATCCAAGAATGTTTATTGGCGAAAATGGTTTGCCAATTTCGCGCCGTGAAACCATGGTTTCGGGCAAAGCAACAGGTGTTCCAGGGGTAATTGCTATGTTGCATTTGGCCCAAAGTGAGCATGGCAAGTTACGGTGGTCGAGCCTATTTGAATCGAGCGCCTTAAAAGCTCAAAATGGCTTTAAAGTTAGTCCGAGACTAGGGCGCTTTGTTAGAGGACCATTTGCGCAAAATCAAATGCCAGATGTGCGGGCCTATTTTACAAAGCCAGACGGCCAATTAGTTAGTGAAGGTGATGTCTTAAAAAATCCAAAATACGCTGCCACTTTGCGCCAAATAGCGAGAAATGGGCCAAGAGCTTTTTATAATGGACCAGTCGCTCATTCAATAAGAACAAAAGTTTCAGAAGCGCCAATGGGGGCAATTATAACCCAAAGCGATCTATCAAATTATCGCGCTATAAAGCGTGAACCAGTTTGCACATTTTATATTGAGATGAAAATTTGCACCGCGCCGCCCCCCTCCAGCGGAGTATCATTATTGCAATTATTACTAATTCTGCGCGAAACTACGATTAAGGATTTAGGTGTCAAGTCGGCAGAATCTTGGTTTCTATTCGCTGAGGCTAGCCGCTTAATTTATGCTGATAGGGATGCATGGGTTGGTGATCCCGCCTTTGTGAGTGTTCCAATGGACGCACTATTAGACGACAAATACATAAAGGCGAGACTTAGCCAAATAGGTTCAAGCGCTTCTATCGAAGTAAAAGCGGGAAATCCGATTAACTCGAAATTAGATAGTCTAGATAAGACAGTTGAAACTGGCGGAACTTCGCATTTTGTAATTCATGATAATTATGGAAATATCGTTTCCATGACCACAACTGTTGAATCATTTTTCGGAAGTGGACGCATGGTTCGCGGCTTTTTTCTGAATAATCAGATGACAGACTTTTCGGCAATTCCCGAAGGCCCAAATTCAATCGCACCGCATAAGCGCCCAAGATCTTCTATGTCGCCGGTAATAATATTGGACAAGGATATGAATGCGCTTGGTGCAGTCGGCTCACCTGGCGGTAGTGCAATCATAGCCTATATTGGCAAAACTTTGATTGGCGTGCTTGATTGGGGGCTTGCTATGCAAGACGCAATTAATTTGCCAAACATAGTTGCCCGCGCCAATCAATTTAATGGTGAAGCAAACCAAATAAGCCCCGATATTTTAGCGCAACTTTCAGCGCGTGGAATAAATATAAGATCCGGCTCCGGCGAGGATTCTGGGCTTCATGGTTTTATATGGCGCAATGACAAATGGGACGCTGGCGCAGATAAAAGACGCGATGGAACGATTGCAATTTCCGAGCCAAATACCGCAAGAAAAAATAGAAATTAGTTTTCGCTTTTGACGGATAAAAGCACAAAGCTACCTGATGCGGCTAGTATGCTGAGTATTACAAAAAATGTAACGAAACCAAATCTTGGGACTAGGCCCAATGTGATTACCAACATTATTATTGACGGCAAAGTATTGGTTAGATTGAAGATGCCTAAATATAATCCGCGGCGGTTAGGGTTTGGCAAAACGCTAAGGGTTTGTGCGGTATGCAATGCTAAAAATGCTGAACTAACTATTCCAAAGCAAGCGTATGAAATTAATGCGGCTGTGGAATTTGTTGCGAATGCCATGCTCAATAGGCTTAGGCTCGAGATGCCGGCGAAGACCGACAATAAGAAAATCGGACGGCCAGATTTATCTGCCCAACGCCCCGCGATTAGAGCAAGCGGCGCTGAACATACCATTGCGAAGGTGAAAATCTGTGCTGTTTGATTATCGCTAAAGCTCGAATCAATCGATTTCAGCCAAAAGAAAAGGTATGAAAATAGGGCAGCTTCGGCAATTTGAATTGCAAACCTGGCAAACCACATGCGAATGGCAATGGATCGTAAATCTTTGAAAGCGCTTCCATTTTCGGAATTGCTTATTGAAATTTGTGGTTTCAAGCTTCGGCCCCAAAGCAAAATTGGCGAAACCAATGTCATTACTAGCGCAGCTACCAGCATTAATCGGCCTTTATCAGACGCAAGACCTGGAATAGTAGCAAAGGATGCCGAAAGTGCGCCAATACCTGGGGCGAAAGCTAATAGTCCCCCTAATAGTCCCTTCTGACTATCAGGAACATTATCGGCGGCGTATGCTGCCAATGGCGCAAGCATCATATTTAAAGCGAATTGCCATAAAATAATTAGTCCTATCAATTCCCCAAGCGTATGCGCATACCCCGTCGCAATCAAAAGGCAACCAGATAGCAGCATTCCGGAGAAAATCCAGATTTGCCGATTTTTTGTTATATCACTAAGGAATCCAAAGAGAATAGCACCCAAACTTGCAGCAATTGCCCCCGAAAACGTAATGTATGCGGTCCAAATTATCCCTTGGTTAGTGCCTATTAAATCGGCAATTTTTGCGGGCAATAATACTGTTATAAACGGTGTATAGGCGACAGTGCCGCCAGCCCAAGCGATAGCATAAAGAAAAATATAGAATAATGGTAATTTATTTGCGCGCGCGATTTCCATATCTAATCCTTTGGCGGCGCAACGGACCCCCTGTGAACGAGGCTTGCAGCAATTACAGCAAGCTCTGGCTCGTGAATATTGTCTTCATTGGCGCCTACAATCAATTCGATTGCCTTTGAAGCCGATGCTGCGATTGGTTGATCTATGGCCGTTAATTGGGGCTGAGTAAAGCGCATAAGCGGCGTATTGTCAAAGCTAATTATTGAAAGTTGCTGCGGCACTTTTATGTTAATCGAATTTGCAACATCAAGCGCCGCGAGAGCCATTTGATCGTTACTAGCGATTATGGCCGTTGGCGGCTCTTTTGCATTCAAAAGCTCTCGTGTAGCAATTTCGCCCGATGCATAACTGAAATCGCCCTGTGCCAATAGTCCGTTAATTCCAAGGCCAGCCTTTTGCATGGATTTTTTCCAGCCCTCTACGCGCCAACCGCTAAGGCTATATTCCTGCGAACCGGCTATAAAGCCAATTCTTTTGTGACCGAGCTCTATAAGGTAATCTGTCGCCAAGCGCGCGGAGCCTTCATCGTCCATAGAAATACGCATTCCGAGTTCGCCCTCGCGGCTGCCGATTCGCGCAAAAGGAATATTCTTCTTGGCTAGCAATTCTATAATTTGTGGATTGTCCGAATGTGGCGGTGTTAATATAATGCCATCAGGTTGCAAGCCAGTTATAAGCCCCGAAAGTTCATTTTCTATATGATCATTATGGGTATCTACGAGCTCAAATATCATTCGATATCCATATTCGGCGCATTTTAGCATTCCGCCTAATAACATTTGGTCAACCCAGTCAGCGCCTTGGCGTGCTTGCCAGTCCGCAATCGTTCTGTCGCGGTCATTTATTGCCAAGATTAGATAAGATCGCGCACCGCCTAGGCGTTGGGCAGCAATCAATGGCACATATCCTAATTCATCAATAGACTTTTGGACGCGCTCTTTCATTTCGGGGCGCACATTGGGTTCATTATTTATGACGCGACTAACGGTCTGATGCGATACGCCAGCATGCGCTGCAACATGAGTTATGGTAACTGTGTGGCGCCGTCTCGCCATTATCTATTTTACCTCAGCCCCGTTATTCATACATTTTAACCCGGTTTCTCTATCGCCATCACATTGATATATCCTAACCCAGTCGAGTGTCAATTCCGTAGGGGTAACTCCATCGGCGACACCTTTTTCATTGTTCAATTCTGCAAATTTGCCACCAATGGCAAGATTGGCCATTATGTAAAACGGCTGATCAAATGGGGCGTTTATATTATTGCGCCCCCGCGGTGATGCGGTTTCCCATTCGTCTTTTGTAACTTCCCAATATTTGCGACCATCAAGATAGAAGCGCATAATTCCTTCGCCCCATTCAAGGGTCCAAATATGAAAATCATCAGAAGGCAACTCACCATTTGGGAGAGCAACTTTGGGGTCAATAATTTTGTTATTTGGCGGAAAATCGCCGAAATGAAGGGCGCTATTCATACGATTTTCACCGCGATTACCGCTACATTCGGGGCATTTTGCGCCGAGATTTACGCCTTCTAATATGTCAATCTCGCCCGATCTTGGCCAAGCACCATAATAATTATTAGCCGGCATCATCCAAACCGCAGGCCAAACGCCTTGGCCTTTTGGTGGTTTAGCGCGAAATTCAATTTTGCCATATTTCCAGCTTGCCAATCCTAAAGTGCGAACTTTTCCCGAAGTATATTCTTTTGTTCGGCTTGGGTTTGGATTTTGCGCAATTTCAGGCGGCCTGTCGGGGCCCGTAAATTGCTCTTTATGGGCAATTAGTCTTAGAACACCATCACCAACTTGGATATTTCGCTCCCTGTCAGTATAACATTGACGCTCTTCATTGCCGCCGCCCCAGCATGAAACTTCGGGCTTCCACTTTTTTCTATCTAATTGATTGCCATCAAATTCATCCGCCCAAACTAGTTTCCAGCTTGGGGTTTGACCTGTGCTTTGTTGTGTAACTACTTTGTCATTGCTTGCGCAGCTAGTAGCCAATAAAACTACAAATGATAATAGAAAACCTGAGCGCATAATTTCCACTTTTGTTCCTTATTTGGGCAATTTGATAAATTTTGGAAAATAAAGGCCGGTGTTAAATCTAACCCGGCCTCCATTTTTTTATTATAAGCTAGGCCTAGAATTCGAAGCGCGCAACCAAAGTATATCGTCTATCATTTCTAAAGGCGGAGCGTGTGCTGCGGGTTCCTGCGAAATCAATTACTTGCGTAGTCTGGGTAACTTCATCAAGTAGATTTACACCTTGAACACCGATTTTTAAACGCGGATTGACGGTATAGAAAATGGATCCGTCCAATTGACCCGTATCTTCACCATAAATTGGTGAGAATGGGAAAATCACATCGCGCGGCGTTTGCAAGAATTCAGAGCGCCAATTATAAGCAAGACGCGCTGATAATGGCCCCTTTTCATAGAAGGCAACCGCATTCAAAGTGTGTTTTGATACACCTGCAAGCGGCAAACCGCCGGTGAATGGGCTTTGCTCCGCACCTAGGTTTGAATTGTTGAAACTATCAGCATCAACATAGGTATAGGTAAATTGGCTACCTAGGCCCGACAATAAACCAGGTAAGAAATCATATGTTTGTTGATATGAAAGCTCGTAGCCCCTGAGTATTCCGCCATCGCTATTAACAGGACCATTTACCAACACGTCCGTCGAAACGCCGCCTGGGCTGCGGAAATTGCGAACATTAGAGCCGCCATTTACGATACCAGAAATGTCTTTGACAAAAGCCGATAGAACCACGGATCCAACATCATCAAAATACCATTCATATGAAAGGTCATAATTTAGAGACTCGGTTGGACGCAATAAACGATTTCCGGTTCCAATTGCGAATAATGGACCAGTTTCGAGTGTGCCACCAGCTTTTAAATTGCCAGTATTATCACCAATTGAGCCGCCGGTCGCATATGCAGACAGATCAGGGCGATATATGCCTTTAGAAGCTGCAAAGCGGAATACGTGTCCCTTACCCATATCAAGCTTGACATTGAAGCTAGGCAGCCAGTTTTCAAACACAATATCGGCGCTATCATTTATTCTTTCACCAGTGAAAACGGCCGCAAATTGCGCTAGGCGTCCTGCTGATAATGAACAATAACCGGGCGCAACTTGGCCGGGTTGAATGGCGCTACATGCCACTTGCAGTTCGGCTACGCTTACGCGATTATCATTGTTAGTGTCAAAGAATTGCGCGGTCGGGAAAGTAATGGATCCGCCACTCTTGATTTTGGTTTCAACATAGCGAATGCCAATATTACCAGCGAGCTTGACGCCAGTGTCATAATCGCCGCCAAAATCAAGTCTTAGATAGGCGCTATTCGTTTCCTCATCGACGTCGGAAATCTCGCCAGCAGTCCACGGACCACCGGGTAGAGCATTGCCGCGCGCAGATATAGGGAACCAAGCGCTTGGTGTAAGTGTAAAGTCGGTAATCGCTTTGGCTTGGCTACGAATTTTTCCGCTTAGATAATCTGCAACTAGATTGTCACCGCCAAAGAAATAGGCCGCACCATCGCCGAATGGGATAGGAACATTGCCGCGTTGGAAATTATTACCAAATGGGTTTCTTAATTGCGAAGATGCAGTGAAGTCTTTCACATATGCACCGCCGCAACCAAATGCTTGGAAGTCACCGCAGTTCCAGTTTCCGCCGCGACCTGTCCAAGGTGCACCTAGATTGCCCCAATTCGAGAAATTCGCATTGCGGGTTACGCGATTTCTATCGCCCCAACGCGCACCAAAGCGAACTTTTCTGAATAGGCCCTCATCACTGATTTGGTAATCACCATCAAAACGAACGCTATTCAAAGAGCCTTCATTATGGACTTGGTTATCAAGCAAGAACCAATAGAAAGTTCTTGCTGGATCTTTGAAATAGGAAGCGGGTGAATTTGGTGTTCCTGGCTGCAAGAATTGAACAATTGGGGTATCACCGGAATTGTCAATTTTTATGTCAGTATAGGTTTGCATCGCGGAAATGAAACCATCTT
>CAYTWK010000056.1:8134-9333 GCA_964442095.1 uncultured Caulobacteraceae bacterium
GAATTGTCAATTTTTATGTCAGTATAGGTTTGCATCGCGGAAATGAAACCATCTTCAGTTCTATCAGACTTAATGCTTTGAGCTTCAAAATTTAGACGAAGCTTGTCAGTAGGTGTCCATTTGAAGGTCGCCGAAAAATCTTCGGTCATTGCCGTGTCTTCACGCTGAAAACGTAAAAGCTCGGTAGGGATACCACCGCCCCCAACGTTTGTAAGTGTGCCTTTGACAAATTGGTTATTAGCAAAAGTAGCAGTTGTTCCAGCGGCTAAAACTGGAAATAGTCCATCATCGTTAACCAAAGCCAAAGCTGCATATTCGTTTAAGGTCGCATCTGTAGTTGCTTTTAGATATTCCAAAGTGAAAAGTGCACGCCTGTCATTGCTGCGCCATTGCGCAACTGCAGATATAGCGTCGCGGTTGCGCGTTAAATCTGTCGTGCGAACACCCGCGCCCTTTGGCACAAATACCGAATTTGCAGGCGGGAAGTTTGATGAATTAAGGTTTTGGCTTCCGAAAAAGCCGCCAGATCCCACTGGCCTTACGCGAATACATCCTGCATTTAGGGATCTATCACGATAGCATGGGTCGGTAATTTGCGAAGCATCGGTTTTTGTAACCAATTCCGATTGAGCATAGCCTAATTGAATACCAAATGTCCCAACGCTTGTGTCATAGGTGTTTGACGCGAGTACAGAAAAACCTGGAGACCATTTTTTGGCCATATCGCCATAATTGCTTTCGATTGTTCCGGCAATATGCGCGCCCGGCTTATCTAGAGGCTTTCTCGTAACTAGGTTAACGGTTCCAGAAATGCCGCCATCAATCATATCGGCAGTGCTGTTTTTAAATACTTCAACGCGGCCCAATAATTCTGGAGAGACATCATTGAAAGATAGTTCGCGGCCACCATTCGCTGAGAAAATGTCGCGGCCATTAAGTTCAGAACGAACGAAGGGAAGACCGCGTATGATTACACCTGAACCCTCAACAGAAAATCTATCTGGGTCGTTGCGTTGTTCAAAGCGCGAAATATTAATACCTGGAACGCGCTGCAATGCCTCTGCAACAGATCTATCGGCCAAAGCACCAATGTCTTGGGCTGTAATTACGTCAACGAAAGTATCATTGGCGCGTTTAATATCCTGCGAAGTCTTTAAAGAACGTCGGATACTGCGAACAACAACAGTTTCTGGCTGCGG
>CAYTWK010000057.1:0-9327 GCA_964442095.1 uncultured Caulobacteraceae bacterium
ATTGTGGCTCGGCTCGGGAATTTATATTGTTGATGCCGGTGAAGAGGCAATCGTAACAAGATTTGGCAAATGGGTAAGAACCGCCGGCACAGGCCCGAATTACCATTTACCTTTTCCATTTGAATCACAACAAACAATAAATGTTCAACGCGTAAGAACCCTAAATGTTGGCGCAACGCCTGATAATAACGCGCAAGATAATAATGGCCTTATGCTTACTGCTGATGAGAATATCGTAAATATCGGTTTTCAGGTTCAGTGGCGCATTAATAATACTGGCAAATTCGTATTTAACGTAGCACATGGTGCGCAAAATCGCGGTAGCCCCGATGAAACAATTAGCGCAGTTGCCGAGGCATCAATGCGCGAAGTTATTGGCCGCTCGCCTTTGGAAAAAATCCTAACCACTGGCCGTGCCCAAGTTGAGAGCCAGACCCGCGAATTAATGCAAAGAACCCTTAATTCTTATGGTTCCGGGGTAGTTGTTACCCAAATTAACCTTAGACGCTCGGAGCCGCCAGCAAGCGTTGTAGCATCGTTCCGTGAAGTCGCTGCAGCATCGCAAGAGGCAACCACAAGGGTAAACCAAGCTTTGTCCTATCGCAATTCTGTGGTGCCACAGGCCCAAGGTGAAGCCGCGCGTTTCAACCAATTATACCAAGAATATAAATTGGCACCTGAAGTTACACGCCAAAGGCTTTATCTTGAGACGATGGAAAAAGTTTATGAAAGGGCAAATAAAATAGTGATTGAAAAGGGTAGTGGTGGAAATAGTCCAATGCTGGTTTTGCCTCCCGATCTTTTAAAACCCGCACCAACACCGCGCGCCAGTGAAACCGCAACTACAGGAGCAGTTCAATGAGCATTCAAAGATTTAGCTTAGCTGTGCTTATTCCAGCTGCGGTAATTTTAGCGTCCTCATCGCTTTATGTCGTTAAACAGACTGAACAGGCATTGATATTGCAATTTGGTAATCCAATGCGGGTTGTAAATGTAGAGGGCAATGATGCAGGTCTTAAAATCAAATATCCATTTGTTGAAAATGTTCAATTGTTCGAACGTAGGATTTTGGAATTAACGCCAAGTGGCAAAAGCGAGATTGTTGCTGCGGACCAAGAGCGTATTGAGGTCGGCTCGTTTATGCGTTGGCGCATTACTGATCCGCTCAAATTCTACAAGCGCCTTAATAATGAAAATAATGCACGCGACCGCCTGGAAGGCATGCTCGAGGCGAGCTCGCGCCGTATTCTAGGCTCTGCACTTTCGCAAGACATTATTTCTGGCAAACGCTCGCAATTGATGAATGACATAAAGGCAAACCTAAATCTAGAAACTAAAGATTTTGGGATAGAGATTGTTGACGTCAGAATCCGTGCCGCGGACCTTCCGCAAGCGAACGAGGAGCGGGTTTTTGCACGCATGCGCTCTGAACGCGAGCAAGCCGCTGCCCAAGTTAGGGCCGATGGTGAAAGGCGCGCACAAGAAGTTCGCGGTGCTGCCGATAGAGATAGGGCAAAAATTATTGCCGATGCCTATAATCAAGACCCAGACTTTGCGGCCTTTTACCGCTCTATGTCAGCCTATGAAAAGGCTTTCCCTGCGGGAACAAATATGATTGTATCCGAAGATAGCGATTTCTTTAGATATTTCAAATCGCGCAAAGGGCAATAAAATAAAAGCCATAAATAAATAGGAGATAGCGCCATGAGTTTTGATGTTCTTAGAATTAATGGCCTATCGATTGAAATGAGTGTTTTAGCCCTAGGTATTGTGATAGGGCTATTGCACCTTTTTGGCCAAGCCGGTCGAAGCGACTTAGAGCGCGGCATAAAATGGGCACTGGGTCCGCGCGATACCAAAAAGGACCTTTCGCTAATTGGCCAAAGGTTTGAACGTGCGGCCAATAATTTCAACGAAACCTTTCCGTTTGTGTTCGCGGCTTTAGTTTTAATAGAAATTTCCGGCCAATCAAATAGCTTCACCCAAGGGGCGGCAATTATTTGGCTATTCGCGCGCGCACTATATTATCCAGCCTATGTGTTGGGTTGGCCTATACGTTCATACGCTTGGGGCGTGGCAATTTTTGCTCTGATTGGCATGATTGGCGCAATTTTCCTATGAAGATTTAATGTTGCGTTAGAATTTTTATAAATGCAATAAGTCCTTGTCGTTTTTTCCTATATGTGTTCATTACTGCCTTTCAATAAAAATAAAGGGGGCATATGCATAATATGGAGAATCTCTGGAATTCAATTTTTAACGTCGTAACTTTAGTCGGCATTATCGTCACCATATTTACGATTATACCGGTTGCGCGCGAAATAAAGCACCATCCGAAGGGACTTAAAGTCCTATTCTTTGCCGAAATGTGGGAAAGATTTTCATACTATGGTATGCGCGGCCTATTAACGCTCTACCTAGTTCAGCACTTCTTGTTTAGCCAGGAATCGGCAACTAAAATTTATTCTTCATATACTTCGCTAGTTTATCTTTTACCGCTTGTTGGTGGTATTTTGGCGGATAAATATATTGGCACTCGAAAAGCTGTAGCCTTTGGCGCTTTGGCCTTGGTTGCCGGCCATTTTACCATGGGCCTCGAAGGAAAACCCGCTAAGGAAGTTTGGGAGATTTCAGGCAAGCAATATGAATTTGTCGCCGAAGGCCGCAATGAAGCCTTTACCAGCAAAATTAAAGTTGGTGAAAATAGTTATGAGTGGAAAAAGAGCGAAAAAGGCATTGAGATTATTGGCCTACCTGCCGATGCGCCAATTCCATCAATAATTGAGGAAGGAAGCTATACAAAGAAAGTAGTCAAATCTGAAGGCTTTGGTGAAGGCACATTCTTTCTAGCTTTATCGCTAATTATTCTTGGGGTTGGCTTTCTAAAGCCGAATATATCGGCAATTGTTGGTCAATTATATGGTAAAGACGATGTTCGCCGCGACCCTGGGTTTACGCTATATTATTATGGTATCAATCTTGGGGCATTTTGGGCTTCGATACTTTGCGGCGCGCTTGCAACATCGGTTGGCTGGTGGGCTGGCTTTGGCCTCGCTGGGGTTGGTATGCTTGCTGGCTATATTGCATTTGTTCGCGGAAAGCCGAGCCTGGAAGGGCACGGCGAGCCGCCTGACCCTGAAAAACTTGCCAAGAAAATCTTTGGTCCATTGACTATGGAGCATTTGATTTATCTTGGTGCAGTCTTATCAATTCCACTAATTTGGCTAATTGTTCAAAAGAATGATATTGTTGGCTATGGCCTTGGTGCTGGATCTGTCATTGTGCTTGGCTATATTTTCTATCATATGGCTACGCAATGCACCAAAGAAGAGGCGCAAAGACTTGCTTTGTCGCTTGTCTTAATTGCCGCATCGGTGGTTTTCTTTGTCCTTTTCGAACAAGCGGGATCTTCGCTTTCACTTTTTGCCGCGAGCAATGTCAATTTGCCGTCCAACGGCTTTTGGACAGTAACCACGCCGCAAACTCAGGCATTTAATGCGGGCTTTATTCTGATATTTGCGCCGATTTTTGCATATATTTGGTCAAAACTAGGACAAAAGAATAAGGATCCAAATTCATCAATGAAATTTGGTCTTGCTCTTATTCAAGTTGGTGCCGGCTTCTTAGTCTTGGTGTGGGGCGCACAATTTGCAAATGCAGAATTCCGTGTGCCTTTGATATTCCTTGTCTTGATGTATTTATTGCATACAACAGGAGAATTATTCCTAAGCCCTGTTGGCCTATCGGCAATGACCAAACTTAGCACGCCAAAACTAATCTCGACACTTATGGCAACTTGGTTCTTGGCATCGTCTTGGGCACAATATATCGGCGGCGCAATCGCTAAAATGACGGCTTCGGAAACTGTTGCGGGACAAGTTATGGACCCTGCTGCGGCGCTTGCGAAATCCGTCGAAGTGTTCACAAATATTGGCTTGATATCAATTGCGATTGGTATTGGCCTTGCGCTTCTATCGCCATTCCTAAACAAAATGGCGCATGGCGTGAAATAAAGGCCGAAAAATCAATCTATATAATACCGCCGAGGGCAATCTCGGCGGTAATATTTTTGCGTCAATTAAATGGCACGCCTTATTTCCAAATTAAAGGCGGGCTTTAGATCGCGATAGCGCAAATGGCCACCATTAGTGCGCCCATCAGCACGCGAAACCAAATAGTCCGTGCGATAACGCCAAATTCTAAGACCGTTTGGCAATTCGAGGTTCGCGCTCAAAGTCCATTTGTCAAACCCCTTATACTCACCCCAAATTCCCCAAAAACTAGAGGGCGGCCATAAATAAGAATTGAATCGCTGATAATCGGCGTTTCTTTCACCTCGGGCATAAAAAGCACCATAGCCATATTTACGCGCTTCATTATTGTAATTGACCTCAAACTCAAAGCCGCGCGCACCCTCAAAAGGTCTTTCACGCATTTTATTAGTGAAAGGATCCAGAATGTAATATTCTGTAAATTGCCAATCTGATTTTACTTCAAGACCTTTTAAAAGAAAATCGAGCGGTAAAGTCAGGCTGGTCAAAATTCCTATACGATGACCTTCGGGAATATTGCCAACCGCCTCACCAATAATATTGCCATTTTCAAAAACCGGCACAGTTGTGACGGCATCTTTAATATCGCGGTCAAAATAGGTTACTTTAAAAGTCCCGCGTTTATCCCATTTTCGCTCAATTGAAATTTCGCGATTATCGATTTGCGCCGGTCGCAATTCAGAATTGCCAAGGTTCTGACTTTGGTCGTCTAAACTTGCCGAGAAAGCGAAATCGTTAAAGTTCAATTGTCCAAGGATTTTTTCATATTTGGCATTGAATATTAAATTTGGACTTTGTGCGAAATTTATAGACAAAAGCGGCTTTAGATAGGAAAAATCACGCTCTTTGGGTTTATCGCCAGATTGGGATATTTTGGACCATTCATTGCGCAATTTTCCCTCTATACTCAGGCGCGGGCTAATAGCCCAAGTATCGGCTATAAAGGCCTCGGATCTATTTTCTTTTACGTTTGTCAGCGATCTTCCGCTTGGGTCAATAATAAAGCCATTGCCAATATTATTGTAAAAATTACTTTCTGCATCGAGGCTGGTCACGCCAGTTTCTCCGCCAAAGCTAATACTATGTTTACCAAATTTTTTGGCCATCTCAATTTGACCGGCGAATTCATCTACTTGCGAATAGGAGCTGAAGCGAGTGAAGCGCTTAGGACGGTTTACTAGGTTAAAGCCGGCATCATAAACATCATCATCCACCTCACGGCGTGCAATTAAATTTAGCTTGGCATCATAGCCAAACATTGGGCTTTCAAAAATTGTTCCAAAACTAATGTCGGGCCCACGGCCAACATCTCGGCCACTATCAATTCTATACACTGAATTTTCGCCGGCTCTAGTCGCAAAAACTTGCCATGGTCTATCTTCTAAATATTGGCGATAACTAAAATCGAATTTTGCTTTGGTTTGTCCAATTTTCCCGTCAAGTGTCGCACTAACACTACCAAATTCCACTTGTTGGTGATCAAAGTTCGGGCCAAATTCTGTGATTACACCTTGATTATTTACCAAGCCTTCGCCACCAAGGCGCTTAATACTTCTCGCTTTTCCGCCGTCAATTTTGAAATTATAATTGAAACTACCGACTTTACCGCCATAATTGAACTCTAGAATTGGGGCCAATATATTATGGTGCGTTAGGCTTGCTTCAAAAGCTATAGTTCCATTTGGCTTATTTGTATCCTTGCGAACAATATTTACAATCATTGCATAGCCCTGCCCGAGAGATCCAAGCGCTGCACCTTGCAATAATTCTATGCGCTCGACTTGGGCTTTGGGAATCGCCGCAAGCACATCGTCTAAATCACTATCCTTGGAGCTCGGCCTTGTTCCATCGATTAAAACATTGCCATTTGAACCAGCAAGGCCGCGAACCCTATTTCCCTCGGAAACACTAAAGCCAGGAATGCGCGAGACCATTTCAAGGGCATTAACCGGATTAAAAGCTTCAAAAAAATCGGGCGCAAAGATAGTTTTGCCATCGCTTTGCTGCACAGGCGTATTAGCCGATGCCTGAGCTAGAGCAAGGCATGGCGAAAACGCAAGGGCACATACCGCAATAAATAGTCTTGATTTCTTCATTCTGTCCCCGAATTTATTGCGAGCAAAAAGCGCATCTTTTTGATGCACTATTGCCATTGTTTCAAAATCAAGTCAGCTTAAACTTTAGCAATGAATATTTCATGTCATTTTACATTTCGCCAGACAATAGAAAAACTATTACCGTGCGCCGAATTGGCAATTTTATGTTAAACAAAATAGTGATAAAGCGATATTATGAAAACCAAGGTCGGACTAGGCAAAATTTGGATTAGCGCCATAATAGCTATGGCGTTTTCGCTTTTTGAACCACAAACTATATCGGCACAAATAGCTGCAAAACCGATTTTACCCAAACAAGGCCAAGTGGGTGATTTTAATACAAATGCGGGATTTGGGCCACTTGCGAAGAGGCTCTTGCCTTCTGTAGTTAGCATTCGGGCCGAAAATCCTCAATTGCGCCAAAATTCTCGGATTTTCAATCAAGCCGCTCCGCTTGCGGCCACTGGATCTGGCTTTATCTACGATAATCAAGGACATATTATTACAAATAACCATGTCGTCGAACTTGGTAAGACTTATCAAATAACCTTTCACAATGGGCAAGTGCTTGGTGCGCGCTTAATTGGTCGCGATGAAGAGACGGATATTGCCGTGCTAAAGCTATTGACGCCCGTAAATTCACAATTTGTCCCACTTGCAAACAGCGATGCAGTCGAAATCGGCGATTGGGCAGTTGCAATTGGCAGCCCTTATGGGCTTGGGTCTTCGTTTTCCGTTGGCGTTATTTCTGGACGAAACCGCGATTTGCAATCGGGCCGCTTTGACAATTTTCTTCAAACTGATGCAGCAATCAATCAAGGCAATTCGGGCGGGCCATTATTTAATATTAATGGTCAAGTCATTGGTGTTAATACAGCTATAGTTTCAAACGCATCCGGTGGCGGCTCAGTCGGCGTTGGTTTTGCAATTCCGTCAAACAACGTGAAGCGAATTGCTGATGATTTGATTCGCTTTGGCTTTGTTAAGCGCGGTTGGGCCGGTTTTAGAGCAAGGCCAGCCAATCCGGCAGAGGGAATTGGAGTTATTATTACAGCGATTGCCCAAAATGGCCCTGCTGCAAGAGCGGGACTTAGGGTGGGCGATAAAATCTATGCCTATCGCGGTATAAATGTTAGTGATCCGCGCCACCTTGCACGCCTTGTTTCGGATACGCCAATTGGCATAGTCGCGCGTGCAGATGGTTATCGCAAAAACCAGCGGATTTTTGCGAACATTTCTATTCAAATGCCGCCATCAGAACAATTGGCAAACCAAACAACCCATTTAGTTGCAACTAACTCCATGGGCATGACTTTGCGGGCTAAAAATCCAAATGAAGCGCAAAAATATGGTGCGGACGCAAAGGTAATAGTGAGCGCAATCGACGCCTATGGGCCGTCGCGTGATGCTGTACAAATTGGCGATGCAATTATTGAGGTTCAAGGGCGCGCTATTAATACGCCAGCAGAGGCGCGGGCTGCACTAGATAGTGCGGCAAAGCAATTTGGCGCTGTCTCAGTTCGGCTAAAGCGAGGAAATAGATATCTCTTTATAATTATTCGCCCCTAGCGTTTTGCGGGTCGATTGATTTATTACCCTGCGATTGTATTCCTTGAATTGCGTAAGATTGCTTGGCAAATCAAGATTAAGATGGCAAAACAAAATATACCTTTTTTGGAGAATTAGTCCATGTCCGACGAGACAAGCGAAAACAACAATAATAGTAAAGCTATTACTCGCAAGTTTAGTTGGGAAGCCGCTATAGACGATAAAGACGAGCCAATCAGCAAACCAAATCAGCGCAAGAAAAAGCGGCGTGGTCTTGGGTTTATTGATTGGCTGATGGTTTTAATGCTGGCGATAATAGTTTGCGGCATCGCGGCCCTATTATATCTCGGATGGACGTTCCAAGTTGGATCAAAAGCAGATACTTCGAGCAAAGAATGGATTGTTCCCGTAACTGGCGATTTCGCCCCAGGTCGGCAAAAGGCGGAAAATGTCCTATTCCGTCTGGCTGGCACCAAGCTCAGTGGCCAAGAACTGATGCCCGAACTAGTCTCGGCATGGATGCGTGCCCGCGGCTATTCGGGGGTGATTAGCAATGTTTCAAATCAGATGGCGACCATTAAAGGCTCAAAGGGCGGCAAAGAATACCGCGTCTTAATTGCACTAGGTTCGGCAAAAGGCGGCTTTGAAGCTCTAACTCAAAGGCGGGTTGAAGGTGTAATTTCCAATCGGCCAATTGATAGTTCAGAGGCGGATAGACTCTCGGCTTTAGGTGACATGACTGGCCCAACAAATGAGAAAATCATTGGCTTGAGCGTTTCTGCGGTTTTTGTAAATAGCTCCAACGCAATATCAAGCATGAACGGCGAAACACTTGGCCGTATTATGTCAGGCGAAATTACTGATTGGTCAGAGATTTCAGATAAGCAATCAGGTGAAATCCATATCAAAGTTGAGGATCAAGGCGGCGATAGTGGCAATTCCATTCTCGATAAATTATTGGGAGACAGACAATTAGTTGACAGCGTAAAAGCCTATCCAACGGCCTCCGATGTAATAAATTCTGTCAGCCGCGATAATAATGCAATCGGCTTTTCACACATTGAAAAAAATATGGGTGCAGTAAAAGTTATTGCCGTCCATGAGCGCAATGCGAGAGCCTTCGAGCCTAATGAATTTAACGTTTCAACAGAGGCATATCCATTTACTGAGCGCGTGCATCTTTATATCGGCAGTGTCGGCGCGGAACCCGCTATTTTAGATTTTGCGGATTTTGCAATATCGCCCGCTGGTCAGGAAGTTGTAAAACGCGTAGGCCTTGTCGCACAGCAATTGGCATCATATGCATATCCGGCACCAAAAGAAGCACCACGCGATTATACTGCCTTTGCTAGCTCAGCGCGGCGCATGAATTTTGACTTCCGCTTTCAATTTGGTGCAAACGAATTAGACAATAAAGCAATAGCGGATTTATCGCGCCTTGCCGCCTTTATGCAAAAAGAAAACATAGACCAAAAGCAAATTGCACTATTTGGCTTTGCCGATAATGTTGGTGCGCACCAAACCAATGTCGGATTAGCACAGTCGCGGGCACAGGCAGTTTTGGGAAAACTCAATGAAATTGGCATAAATCCGTCGGTAGTGCGCGCCTATGGTGAAGTTATGCCGGTAGG
>CAYTWK010000058.1:0-9258 GCA_964442095.1 uncultured Caulobacteraceae bacterium
TATTCCGCCACCACCTCCGCCGCCGCCAATGGCGCCACCGCCACCACCTCCGCCACCACCTCCGCCTGTTGTTGCACTGCCAAGTTTTGATCCCAATTATGCGGTATTACCTTTGAAGAGCGCTGCGACGAGTGAAAATTATCCGCGCGTTTTGGTCCATTATGCCACCCATAGAAATCTAAAGACTGGCAAATTTGCAGGCCGTGATTATGGCAATACAATATCGCCAATGTCTTATGGGATTGCCGCCGTAAACGTGCCGAAAAATCCCGATTTAGATACAATTCCAAAGCCGAAAATTTGGAAAGGTGAATTTAAATATGACGAAAACAAGCATGTTTTTATTCGGGATCTAAACCCACTAGATAGCCAAGATGCCTTTATTGCCGACTTAAAGGCGAAAATGGAAACTGCCGAAAAAGATGAAATCGTATTTTTTATTCATGGCTATAATACCGATTTTGAGGGGGCGATTGATCTAAGCGCTATGATGTCGGTTGGGCTTAATCTTGATGGCGCGATGATTGCTTATTCTTGGGTGTCCGCCGGATCGCTAATCGGATATTTTGCTGATGAAAAGTTCGCCAATGATGAAAAATATGCGCGCGAAATTGCCCAATTGCTAACGCGAATTCGCGGCGAGACTGGTGCAAAACGTTTTAGTTTCGTGGCCCATTCTATGGGCAATAGGATTGCCCTAAATGCTTTAAGGATTTTATCCCAAGAAGGTATAATCGCACCCTTTGACGAAGCGGTTTTGGCCTCGCCCGACGTCGGAGTGACAAAATTCGAAGAGCTTTGGCCGCAGATTCAAAGAGCATCAAAAAACTATACTTTATATTCTTCAACGCGTGATAAAGCGCTTACTGCATCTATGCTAATTCATTTAATGCCACGTGCCGGCAATGCAGCTGAAAAAGTAAAAGCTGATGGACTTGTTGCTATAGATACCACGGCGGCGAGTGGCGGGCTTTTGGGTCATGATGATTTCAAAGGAAGCGCGCTTGATGATTTTCGCTCTATAATCTGGTTTGGCGCAGAGCCACAAACTAGGTGTCTTTTAAAACAAGACCCTGCCGCAAAAATCTGGCGCTTTGTTGAAGCGTGCGGCTTGGAGAATTTTTCAAACGCAATTTTACTTCGTCATAAATATGAGACGCCCGAAAAAGCCATCGAAGTGATTGATGCCTCTGTTCAACAATATATGGCATACAGAAATTGGACCAGCCTACCAAGAGATTGGGACAGTCAGCCAATTTCAAAAGTGCGCTTAATTCTTGAAAAAATGAATTAGATTCTATCTTTCAATCGGCCATGAATGATTTAATGGGCCGTGGCCATTGCCAAAGCCTTTTGCGGTTTCAATTGCTTTGAAAACATATTCACGCGCTTTGGTGATTGCGGCCTCCAATTCAAAATCTTGTGCCACCAAAGCAGCTATTGCGCTTGCAAGGGTGCAGCCTGTGCCATGGGTTGATTTGGTGTTTATGCGTTTGGCCTCAAAGAAAATTTCGCCATTTGTTGTGGCCAAAAGATCTGTAAAATTCGCGCCGTCTATATGGCCACCTTTTACCAAAACCGCATTCGCACCCATTCTTAGGATTTTCTCCGCCGCGCGCCTTTGCCCATCAAGAGTTTCTACCGCAAGGCCAGATAGTTTCTCGGCTTCGGGTGCATTGGGTGTTAGTAAATGTGCATCTGGAATAAGGCACGACTTTATGGCTTCTATTGCCTTAGCCTCGAGGAGGGAATGACCACCTTTGGCGACCATAACTGGATCTATAATTCGCTTTATTGCGCTATATTTTGAGAGCGTGTCCGCCACTGCTTCAACGATTTCGACACTACCAAGCATGCCGGTTTTGATGCTATCTGCGCCAATATCGTCCAAAACGCACTTTATTTGATCTTTGATGGTTTTGGTTGGAATTGGGTGAACATCATGCACCCCAAGCGTATTTTGAACAGTAATTGCGGTGACCGCGGTCATGGCAAAGCCGCCCATCATAGTAATGGCTTTTATATCGGCCTGAATGCCGGCGCCACCACCCGAGTCTGAGCCAGCGATTATAAGAACACGTGATTTCAATTTCAAAATTTCTCCAAAAGTGAGCGGAGCGAACAAAAATAAAAAAGTAGAATAAAAATGCCGAGCCGCCTCAAGTTTTTATTCTTCGAATTTGCCCAAACCAAATTATTTTCACATTATATATTTTCAAACGCCATATACATTTCAAATTGTGAAAAAATTTGGTTTGAATATTTCATAGTCTCGGATTTACTCCTAGGTGCTCTATGCCGCGCGCTTTGGCAAGTGTGATTTGCTTTTGCCTTTCACGGGCGCGGTTAAGATTGGCCTCGGTTTGTGTATCATGGCACTTAGGGCATGAAACGCCGGCTTCGTATTGTGGATGCGCTCTATCTTGCGCGTTTAATGGCATTCTACAGGCGTGGCACATTGTTGTGTCAGTAAGTTCTAGGCCATGGGCCACGGATACGCGCTTGTCAAAAACAAAACACTCGCCTTCCCATAGGCTTTCTTCGGGCGTGACTTTTTCTAGATAGCTTAGGATACCGCCTTCTAGGTGATAGACTTCTTCAAAGCCTTCTTTAAGCATGAAGGCCGATGCCTTTTCGCAGCGTATTCCACCAGTGCAAAACATCGCAACTTTCTTATGAATTTTTGGGTCGTAGTTCTGTCTTACAAATTCAGGAAATTCTCTAAAAGTCTTGGTTTTGGGATCAATCGCGCCTTTGAAAGTGCCAATTTCGACCTCATAATCATTGCGAGTATCGAGAACCAGCATTTCAGGATCGCTAATAATCTCGTTCCAATCTTGGGGCTTTACATAGGTTCCAACCATAATATTGGGATTAATATCGGGCGATCCAATCGTTACAATTTCCTTTTTAATTCGCACTTTAGTGCGCAAAAAAGGATGTTTGTCGGCCCATGAATATTTTCGCGGGATTTCGTTTATTCCGGTTACATTGGCGATCACCTCAATCGCTTTTTCTAGATTATTTTCTTCGCCAGAAATTGTGCCATTAATTCCTTCTATGCCAATTAGTAACGAACCCTTTATTTCGTATTTTAAAAAACCTTCGAGAATTGCATCGCGCTTGGATTTTATGTCATCAAGGGTTTTGAATTTATAAAGAGCACATACCTTTATTGGCAGGTTTTCTGGGTTTGAGGCGGCTTTTTGCATGGCGCGCTTTTAGCAAGTTTGGCAAATTTATCAATATTAATGGGCATAAAGCACAAAAGCGGCGCCAATTATCCCGCGCGGAATGCGTCTTTTATATGTTTTGGGAATTTGCCTTTGGCGAAAATAAACCCATCAAAGCGCCGTAAAAATTGGTTGGACCAATCATTTCGCATGCAATAATAATTGGCGGCGCTAAGAATCCGGCCGCGATTTTTCGAATTAATCGCAAGAATCCCAAGCTCAAAAGTCTGGCGGGACTTAACCTCGATGAAAGCCAAGATTTTACCACGTCTTGCTATTATATCGATTTCCCCAACAGGGCATTTATAGCGCATTTCAAGGATTTCATATCCCTTTAAAGTAAGGAAAATGGCCGCCAATTGTTCGGCAAATCTACCTTTGGTTTCGGCTGTCTTGCGGCGGTTTGTCATTTTAGCCGCAGTGCTATTTCATAGATTTCGCGTCTTGCTAATCCAGTTAGTTTGGCGACAATTGCAGCACTATCTTTTACGCTATTGGTTTTCATTTCTTGACGCAATAATTCTTCTATATCGATAGTTTCGGGTTTGGCTTTTGGGGTTAAGTCGCGTTCTATGACAATGACAATCTCGCCCTTTGGTGCACCATTTTCTTGGTAATGTTCGAATAATTCCCTTGAAGTGCCACGTCTTTTTTCTTCAAATAATTTGGTCAGTTCTCGGCATACCATGGCCCGCCGATTGCCAAAATGCTCTGTCATTTCTTTTAATGTCGCCACGAGGCGCGGCGCGGTTTCAAAAAAGGCTATTGTTAAATCTAAATTTGCGGCACCGAAAAGAAATTCCGTGCGCGCGCTTGCTTTGGGGGGCACAAATCCCAAAAATGCAAATTGGCGGCAATCAAACCCTGATACTGCGAGTGCGCAAAGCACTGATGATGCACCGGGTGCGGTATAAACTTCAAAACCGTTTTCTATTATTGCCATAGCTAACCTTTGGCCAGGGTCGGAAATCGACGGAGTGCCCGCATCGGACGCAAATGCAACTGCCCCGCCATTTTCAATTATTTCTAGTGCTACTTTGATTGCATTTGGCGTGGCTTCTTCATCGGCGCGCCATATTTTATTATCAATGCCGAAAAAAGAACATAATTTGCGCGTAACCCGAGTATCTTCGGCGAGAATCAAATCGGCGCTTGTGAATATTTCAATTGCCCTTTTGGTGATATCGCCTAAATTGCCAATAGGTGTTGCTACCAAATAAAGGCCTTTGGGAAGTATTTGTTTTACGCTAGCGGCACTTTTTGTGGTGGCTTTAATGGCTTGGGCTTCGCGCTTATTATTTGGGACTTTTGACAATTTAGTTTCCGTGATGGATAAGGATTTTATAAAAGAGGGATAAATGGGAAAAACTAGTCTATTGCAAGCGAAAAATATTAAAAGTCAGTTTCGCAATAATATTAATGGAACTGGCCGAAGGGTTGCAATGCGTGCATTGGCACTTGGCGCATTATCATTTGGACTTGCAAGCTGCGCTAGCACCCCACAGACAACAAATTCTGCGCCGCAGACCCCGGTTGCAACCAATACAAACCCATATAAAATTGCGGCCAATGCCCCATTCACTCCCCCTAATCTTCGCGGTCAGGAATTGGTTCGCGTTGCGCTTCTTGCCCCAATTAATTCATCGAATTCCGGCGTAAAAGAAGAAGCTCTGACTCTCGAAGCGGCCGCAAGGCTTTCACTTGCGGAAAATGGTGATGGAAAGACGGTGCTTTTCACAGAAGATTCCGGCGCCACGCCCGAAGAAGCGACCGTCGCGGTGCGTAATGCTTTGAACAAGGGTGCTGATTTCATTTTGGGCCCATTATTTGCAAGTGGAATATCGGCGGTAGCACCTTATGCTCGTGCAAATGATGCGACTGTATTTTCGTTTTCAACTGATACTTCAGAAGCTGGTCGTGGGGTCTATGTTTTAACTTTCCTGCCTGAGGATGAAACTGATAGAATAATATCATATGCAGCGAAGAATAACATCAAGCGTTTGGTTCTATTGCTCCCGCAAGGGCGCTATGGAGATAGGGTTTTGGTTGCAGCAAATGCGACCGCCGCCCGCGTCGGAATCCAAATTATTGGCACCGAAAGATACGATAATTCTACCAATAATATGACTTTGGCAAATGCGGCGGCACGGCGCGCTGCAGCTCTTAGCGCGGGCGGTGCACGCGGGCAAACGGCCATTTTCATTCCCGAGCGCGGCCCTATGCTGCGTAGCTTGGTGCAAACTTTATCCATAAGCGGTGCATCAACTTCGCGGGTTAGATATCTTGGCACAAGCCTGTGGAACGACCCATCTACACTTGCAGAATCAAGGCTTTTGGGTGGCTGGTTCGTATCCGCGGATACTCGCGCGCGGCCAGATTTTGAAAGACGGCTGCAGGCGGCCTCTAATCGTCGGCCAACGCGTTTGGCTGGGTTTGGTTATGATGCAATTTCAATTATTGCCAAACTTGCCAAAGATGGTGAAAAATCACAAATTTCGCGCCGTATAATTGAAAATCGTCAAGGCTTCGATGGGGTTGATGGCAAGTTTCGTTTTGAAAATGGCGTAGTTAATCGCGCTATGACAATCAATGAGGTTAGCGCGAATGGCGCCCGCATTATTGATACGCCGCAGGGCTTTTAGACAATATTAATCTAGCAATTTACTGATTATATAATTGCTAATTACGCGCCCTTTGGCGGTAAGCTTTAAAGCGCTTTCTTCTATTTTGATGTAATCCATATTTTGGAACTCCTTGATATGTTTTGGGTTAAGTGGCGCAAAATTTGGACTAATTTCAATACCCTCTAATAGCCGCAGCCCCATAATATAATATTCTTCACGTATTTCGGCTTCACTTAGGATTTCATCACTTAATAATGCAAAGCCAGTTTCGCCGATGCTTTTAATATATTCATCTGGTCTTAGAATGTTTGAAATCGCGTGTCTTTGCCCTAAGTTTGTAAGACGGCCATGTGCGCCAGGGCCAATTCCAATCCAGTCTTGAGATTGCCAATATAGCAAATTATGGCGTGAAAAATTATCCTTTGAGCGTGCATGATTTGATATTTCATAGCCAATAAAGCCAAACTCCGTGAGTTTGTCGTCTGTGGTTTCATAAAATCTTGCGGCTAAATCATCGTTTGGAATTTTTAATGTTCCGCGCGCATGCTTTTTTGCAAAGGACGTATTTGGTTCAATGGTTAGGCCATAGGGCGAAATATGATCTGGCTGGATTTGATTGGCAATTTCTAATTCTTCTATCCATTCTTCAATGGTTTGGTTTTGCCGCGCATAAATCAAGTCCAAGGATAATTGTGGAAAAATCTCGCGCGCTATTTTCGCTGCCGATATCGCATCATCTTTCGAATGAAACCGACCCAATTCCTTTAGTCCTGAATCATAAAAGCTTTGCACCCCAAGGCTAAGTCGATTTATGCCCGCAGATCTAAAATCGCGAAATTTTGCGATTTCTCCATCATTTGGATTTGCTTCTAGGCTTATTTCTATTTCATCTCTTAGGCCCCAATTCTGCGCGCAAAAGTCAATTATTTGCTCTATATATCTCATCTCCATTAAAGAAGGCGTGCCACCACCAAAATAAATACTATCAAGTTTGCGCCCGCTAGTTTTTTGATACCAGGAGTCTAATTCTGCCTTTATTGCTGTAAAAAGCCCATCATTATCTTGGCCGCGCGCCCTATAAATATTGAAATCACAATATGGGCATATATGGGTGCAAAATGGCCAATGGATATAAATGCCCATTTTTTTTGAGCTTACTTTTGTTTCGCCAATCTCATTTCCATTATTAATCATGAATTGGCTTTAGCGAATAATTTGCTAACTAATTTTGCAAATGCATTGGCGCGGTGGCTCATGGCATGTTTTTTTTCGGGGTCCATTTGCCCGAAAGTTTCGCTCTTTCCATTGGCAATAAAAATAGGATCATAGCCAAAGCCTCTATCGCCTTTCGGCGGAAAGCTTAATTGACCCTCCACCACGCCTTCAAAATACTCTTCGCGTCCGTCTGGCCAAACGATTGCCAAGACACAGACAAAATGGGCACTATAATCCTTTGCATTTTTTGCCCGCAATTCTTCTTCAATGCGCTTCATGGCATAAGAAAAATCGCGAACATCGCCATCAAGGTCGGGATTAATCGCCCAGCGCGCGGAATATATCCCAGGCGCCCCATCTAGCGCATGCACGACAAGGCCCGAATCATCAGCTAAAGCAGGGATCCCAGTTGCATTTGCCGCTGCCCGTGCTTTTAACAAGGCGTTTCCGATAAATGTAGTTTCGGTCTCCTCAGGCTCCTCAAGATTAAATTCAAGTGCGCTTTGGACATTGACATTAAACGGTTCCAAAAGAGCACGGATTTCTCTTAATTTGCCTTTATTATGGCTCGCGAGGATAAGTTTTTCAAAAGCTTGCATATTGCACTTCTACCTAATTTATTGACATAAGCTATCGACAATCGCATATTTTATCCGCTAACATAAAAACTTACGCGTGTAGCCCGAATTTATGGAATTTTTTAATGAACCAAATTAAATTGGCTAATTGGCTTCGGCCCATTGTTGAACTCATGGTTCTAGCAGGAAAAGCAATATTAGTATTTAGCGCTATTATTGTTTTATTCGCTTTGGTTTTGACATTTAGTGGTGGCAAACTTGGACCAATTAGCGCCGGCCTATTAGAATGGCGTTTATTAGGTCCCGCTGTTTTGGGTGCGGCTTTGCTTGGGTTTGGCTTAATTTATATAGGAAAAAGATTGCGCGAAATTTTTGCTAGTCTGGAAATTGGTGACCCATTTATTGATTCTAATGCACAGAATTTACGCCAAATCGCAATTTGTCTCGCGCTTTTGGAAATTGGACGCTTTGCTATTAAACTAGTAATGCTTTTGATATTAAAAATATTTGGTCAACCGGAAGCCGGCGCGGTTTCAATCGCAATTGACCCTAGCATTATCGCATGGGGCGCAGTTTTGATTCTATTCATTCTTTCAGAAGTTTTTAAAGAAGGCGCAAGGCTTCGAAAAAACGATCAATTGACGATCTAAGGATACCCTATGCCAATAAGAGTAAACTTAGACCGCGTATTGCTGGATAGGAAAATTAGCCTAACTGAATTGGCCGATAAGGTCGGCATAACTTTGGCGAATATGTCAATCTTAAAAACTGGAAAAGCGCGCGCCATTAGGTTTTCTACTTTGTCAAAATTGTGCGAAATTCTAAAGTGCCAGCCGGCCGATATTCTAGAATGGGTCGAGGGCGAGGAAATAGAGGATTAATTATCTCTCCCCGAGATAATAGGTGCGCAGCCGCCGTGCCCGCTCGTCGGTAAGATCTTTCTTGCACAAAGTCACCGCCATTGGGCGACCTGTGCCATTGCCATATTGCACAGAAACCACATTGCATTCAGCATCGCGATAACTAATCCACGCCCTTTGAGCTTGGCGAATTATATTAACTTCATTGGGGTTTTCGCTCAAAACCTTGCGATAAACGCGGTTCAGCTCGCGGTCCGACGCCGCATAATCTTGGGCAGCGCAAAAAGTTAACTCAAGGTTGGACATCGCTTGGTCTTTATCGGCGCAATTAATATTGGGATTTTGCGCCTTTATTGGAATTGCGAGGAAACTAGAAGCAATAATAATGCTAAAAGCGTAAAATTTCATGTCAATAACTCCAATAAATTGATTTGGCTAAACCTCGTCAAATTCGGCCACTAAATGTCCTTTGGCAACTTCGATTAATTTTGGTCGATATTGTTCACCTTCGCCGCTTAGTTTTGATTTCATAAATCGTAATTGGGCTTTGGGGTCTAATGGTGACGGTAAGTCGCCCTCTAGTTTTACCCGCTTTCTTGCCCTTTCGACTTTAGGATCTGGGATTGGTGCCGCCGAAATCAAAGCTTTGGTATATGGATGGCGCGCATCTTCATAAATACTATCTCTGTCTGCAGTTTCAACAACGCGGCCAAGATACATGACCATGATGCGGTGGGAAACTTCGCGC
>CAYTWK010000059.1:0-9238 GCA_964442095.1 uncultured Caulobacteraceae bacterium
CCGGCCACTTCGGAGTTGTCGGGGTTGCCGTTGGCGTTGAGGATCGCAACGGCGGTCTTGTCGCCCACGCCCTTCACGAAGACGCGATAACGGTTGGGCGCAGGCGGCGTGCCGCTGCCGAAGAGCCGGGTGAAGAAACCCGGCTCGGCCTTCTCGGCTTCCTTCGGATCGACGTAGCGCACGAAGTACACACCGGCGGAGCGGTCCCGATCCTCGACGGAGACACCCGATTGGCGCGGTTTTTGACGCCCATCATGGCCTAATTAATGCCGTGGTTATGCCATATGTTGTAAAATTTAACCGCGCCGCAATTGAAAGCCGAATTATTCGCCTTGCCAATTATCTCGGTATTGATGGCGGCTTTGACGGGTTTTTGAATTGGATTTTGCAATTACGCGCCAATTTGGGCATTAAACATTCCTTGGCAGAAATTGGTGTTGATATTGGCAAAGTCGATTTATTGGCGCAAATGGCAGTTGTCGATCCATCGGCAGGCGGCAATCCAATTGAACTTACGATTGAAAATGTCACCGGACTATTCAAATCTGCGATTAATGGCGAGCTATAATTTAAACTAAGAATTGCCGCCAAAGATAGATAACCGCGCAGGATCAACGCCGATTTTGTCCATCATGGCTTGCCATTTAGTTTCATGGCTCTGCGAAAAGACTATTTCGCAATCAGAATCTGTAATTAGCCATATATTTTGCGCTAATTCTTGTTCGAGCTGGCCTGCGCCCCAGCCGGAATAGCCAAGCGCAATTACATATTTTTTTGGCGGATTGCCGTCGATTATTTGTTTTAGAATTGATTTCGAGGCGTTTATCGCAATACCTCTGGCAATGATGTTGCTTTCAGGGCCGAGAAAGTCATCCGAATGTATGACAAAACCACATTCTTTCTGGCAAGGCCCACCGTCAAGAATAGCGCCATTAACTTGCGTTTGGGCATCGCCAATGTCCAGATTATCGAATAATTCGCAAATGCTGATGTCTTTTATGTTGCGGTTTAATACAAGCCCGATTGTATGTTCTTCGTCATGTTGGCAAATAAGGATTATTGAATGGCTAAAGCGGGTGTCGTCCATTTTCGGAGTTGCAATCAAAATCTTTCCGGTCAGATTGTTTTCCATTTTGCACCTGCCTATTTTGCAAACATCTATGAATTTCACCACATTCATCATTGATTGTAGGTGATTATAGTCTATACAAAAACTTTAAAGAATATAAACTATTGTCTTGTCAATAAAAGAAAGAAATCTCCTATGGCTATAAATATTGGTGAAAAAATCGCTACCCAAAATCTTGTAATCGCGACCAAAGATGGTCCAAAGCCAGTCTCTTCGGCTGACATTTTTGCGGGACGAAAAGTCGCGCTCTTTGCTGTTCCGGGCGCTTTCACACCCACTTGTTCGGCGCGCCATTTCCCTAGCTATGTCGAGCATATTGACGAGTTAAAACAAAAAGGCATCGCGGAGATTTATTGTATTTCCGTGAATGATGCTTTTGTTATGTCGGCTTGGTCAAAATTCCAAGGTAATGATGAAAAAATCACTATGATTGCCGATGGCAATGGCGCATTTACAAAATCCGTCGGCCTTGAATTAGATGCCAGTGGTTTTGGAATGGGTCTTCGCTCACAGCGCTATGGCATGGTGATTGATGATGGTGTCGTCAGCCATCTTTTTGTTGAACAAGGCGGCGAATACAAAGTCTCTAGTGCCGAACATATGCTCGCCAATCTCTAGGCTATGAAGTCTTTAATTCGGTTTATATTGGTTGGTGCGAGTGTCGCGCTTGTTTATGTTTTGTTGTGTAATTGGGCCTTGGGGCAGTTTTTATCTTTCCCCAAAGCCTTGGTTACATTCGTTTGCTATTGCGTTCTAATTCTGCCAACCTATTTCTTGCATCATAGTTTTTCTTTTCAAAGTGACGCCGGACACAAAACCGCATTGCCGCGATATGTCATGGTGCAAATTTTAGGAATGATACTGACCTTTGTTTTTTCTTTGCTAGCATTCAATTTGTTCCATTTGCCGAATTTGGCTGGTTCATTAATGATTACAATTCTTACTTCTGGAACCAGTTTCGTAATTTTAAGACTTTGGACTTTCAAAGCCAATTAATAGTTATCATTAAAGAAAAACTTTGACTTCATCACCTAATTGGGTGATGTGGCATTTTCTTCTCTATGTTATTCTTTGCAATAAAAGATGGAGATGACAATGAAGGCGAAATTTTTTTTCGGCGCATTTGCGCTAGTTAGCGCCGCGGTTTTCGCAACTAATCTTGTTGCAGATGGTTATGATGAAGATGCGCTTGCGCATTATATGCGTCTTTTTGCGAGGAGCACTCCTTCTAAAGCGCAATTAGGAGTTGATGTCTATCCTCGTTCAATTTTTCGCAAGGAATCAAGCGCCGAGAATATGTCGCAATTTCTTCCTGGAAATGCAGCTGGGCGACCACCGGCGGTTTATCATGTCGAATTTTATGTGCCGCGCGGCGATTATGCGGCAATTGTTGCTCATTATTCGAAGTTTGCGGATCCCGCGACGAGCCCTGTCGAATCCATAGTTGCACAAACGATTAGGCGCACCACTATTGAATTGGCGCGCGATGGCTCGCCAAAACAAAGAATAATTGTTTATGATAGAACTGATGGCCATGGCTGCACACAAAGCAGCATAGATGAAGAAGGCCAAGGGACTGGGCCTTGTGTCCTAGTTCATATTGTTTCGCGTGGTGAAGCTTCGTGGGCAGCTGCAGGCCGTGGGCAGCCGCGGCCAGTGACACAACAAGCAGCGCCCAAGACCAATAATCGATCGACAAATACGGCATCGAATTCGAATAGCAATAATAATAGCAATACTAGCAATAATAATAGTGAAAGCGAACGCCAGCAAAACTGTGAACGCGCCGCGCAAACTGGCCAGAATGTTGGCTCTTCAACAGGAAACAATGCCGCATATGCAGTGGGCGGCGATTGGCGCGCTGCTGCTGCTGGACGTGCAATTGGTGGCCTTTTGGGGCGCGCGACAGCGAAAAAGAGTAATAATAATTGCCAATAATCAATTCTTAGCGCTTTTGGGTTATTGCCATTTTCAAAGAGGAAAATGGCAATGAATGATGCACCTATGGCCCTGAAAATTGAGAATCTACGAAAAAATTTTGCTGATGTGCGGGCAGTAGATGGCCTAAACCTAGAGCTTAAATCGGGCGAATTCTATGCGTTTCTTGGCTCCAATGGCGCTGGTAAAACAACGACCATGCGAATGATTGCTGGGCTTTTGGCGCCAGATCTAGGCAAGATTAGTGTTTTTGGGCATGATATTTTGGCGCAAACCCTAGAAGCAAAATCGATTATGGCATGGCTCCCCGATGAGCCGCTTCTTTATGATAAACTCTCGCCAATTGAATATTTGGAATATGTTTCTGGTCTTTGGGGGGTTGAAATTTCTGTGGCCGAAAAGCGCGCCGAAGAATTATTGCGAAGATTTGAGCTTTGGGACGTAAAGGATAAACGCTGCGAAGGTTTTTCGCGCGGCATGAAGCAAAAAACCGCCATTGCGGGCGCTTTAATCCATGAGCCAAAATTGCTTTTGATGGACGAACCTTTTTCTGGTCTCGATGCAGCAATTGCGCGCGATTTAAAAGATCTATTGGTTGAAAAAACCAAAGCAGGTGCAACAATAATTCTAACCACCCATATTATGGAGGTCGCGCAAAAACTTGCCAATAAAATTGGGATTATTCACAAAGGAAAACTTCTTAGTGAAGGCACAATCTCGGAATTGCAATTGGCGCACGAAATGCCGAATGCGACACTTGAAGATATATTCTTGTCCCTAATCGATGAGCGTAAAGCCGCATGAGCATAGGTTTCAAAAAGCCAATTTTTGCGCGTGGCACTATTATCTGGCTTGCTCTAGAGCAGATAAAACGCGAATTTCGCACTCGTAAAAACAATAGTGGCGCAAAGGCTATAATTGGCCGTATCGCTTTATTGGCTCTATTGGGTTTCGTTTGCTATGCTTCGGGCCAAGCTCTGATAATGGCGCTAAATTCAAAGGACTTTGACGAGGACGCCTTAAAGCTTCTTGCCGGCCAAAAACTCGCGCTGGGATTTATTTCGCTCTTTTTCATGAGCTTGATGACAAGCTTTATGTATCTTACTGATAGAAGCGATTCAGATCTCTTATTGAGTGCACCAATAGAGCCCAAAAAGGTGATTTTATCGCGGCTTTTGGCGGCAACATGGCGCACAACCTTAATGTTTAGCATGTTCTCAAGCCTTTTCATTGGGCTTGCGGCGCTGACCATATCGCCGAAATATTTTTCCTATTTCCCGACCGCAATTGGTCTAGCTTTTCTTGAAGGCGGCCTGACTTTTGTTGCGGCGCGTTTTGCCCTAAATCGGTTTGGTTTGAAAAATGGCCGCCGCATTGTGCAGACTTTGGGCTTTATTGGGGTCTTCGGCGGAATATTCTTGATGCAACCGTCATCGCGAAAAATTGAAGCCAGCGCAGAAGCAGTTTTCGCCCAATCAAAAACCATGTTTCCACCTGAATTTAACGAATTTCTTACTTGGTGGGGCGGCTCTTTATTGGGCGATTGGGTGGCGGCGATTGCAACCCTTTTGTTTGGTCTTGTGGTCTTTATCGTCCTTGGCTCATGGGGCGGCAAGTATTTTGCGCAAGATTTGGCAAATCTTTCAGGCCAAAATGATGGCACGGTCAATAAAACCAAACCCAATAAAGGCTTTAGTAAAAATCTTTGGCTACTCTTCCTTAAAAAAGAAACTCGCTCAATTACACGCGACCCAACAATGTTGGTGCAATTAGTTGCGCCCTTGGCCGGACTTGTGCCGGCACTAATGGCAATAATGAATTCGGGTGACGAACTTGATGAAAATATTGGCTATATTGCGGGGCCGATGTTGGTATTCCTAAGCGGCACATTAACATCATCATTGGCTTGGCTTGTGGTGTCAGTCGAGGAGGCGAACGATCTTTTGCGGACATCGCCCACTAGCCCGATGCGGATTTTTACCGCCAAAGCATCGGCCGCCTTTATTCCAGGCTTTCTAGAATTAGTTATTTTTTGCGCAATCATTGGCTATTTTAGCCTTGAGGCCGGAATAATAACTTTTGTTTTGGGCATAGCTGCAAACCTTAGTTTGATTGCAATCGAATATGCCCGCCCAAAACCTGCCAAACGGCCAAAGATGATGCAAAAACCCGATAGGTCGATATCGGCAATTATTTTTGGCCTAGTGGTAACATTGGTTTGGGCAATTGCGGTTGGGGTTGCCAATTATTCGCTCTGGTGGGCAATTATCCCCGTGGTCTTGGCATTAGTCCTAACAGCATGGGCAGTGTTTGATGTAAAGCCCTATGAAGAAGATGCCCCGAAACCAGTATGGGTAAAAGCAAAATCCTGAAGCCTTTAATTTTTGGGTTTTATGCGCTAGACATATTTCATGTCCCGTTTTGATAGAAATTTTATCGACCAAGTTTTGGCGCGCACTTCTATAATTGAAGTTGTTGGCCGCAAAGTCATATGGGACAAGCGCAAATCGCAACCAGCGCGCGGCGATATGTGGGCGTGTTGTCCATTTCATAGCGAAAAATCCCCAAGCTTTCACGCCACCGAGTCCAAAGCCACCTATCATTGTTTTGGTTGCGGTGCATCCGGCACAGCGGTTGATTTTATAATGAATACCGAAAACCTCGGCTTTACTGAGGCGATAGAGCAATTGGCCATAGCCGTAGGTATGGATATTCCCAAACCAAGCCGCGAAGCCCAACAAAAGCATGATAAATCTGCGCTGGCACTGGCGGCAATTAATGATGCCAAAGCGCTTTTCGAACAGGCTTTAATAGGGCAAGATGGCGCAAAGGCACGCGAATATCTATTAAGGCGCGGCATAATAAAGGCGGATTGGCAAAAATTCGGCCTTGGGTTTGCGCCGGCGCATAAAAATTGGCTAAAGGATAGACTAGTCGAAAAAGGTCATTCCATCGAGGCCATGATTGATGGCGGCCTATTACGGCTTTCTGATGATGGTGGCCCGGCCTATGAGGTTTATCGTGGGCGTTTGATGTTTGCGATTGATGATGCCTCGGGCAAAACTATTTCTTTTGGTGCAAGGACTTTGGATCCTGATGGACAGCCAAAATATCTAAATGGCCCTGAATCATTGGTCTTTTCGAAAAGTCATACGCTTTATAGATATCATCAGGCACGAAAAGCGGCCAAAAACCAGCCAATTATTGTCGCCGAAGGCTATATTGATGTTATATCCCTCGAGCGCGCGGGCTTTGCCGCAGTCGCCCCAATGGGAACGGCTTTAACGCCAGATCAGCTAAATCTCGCTTGGCGCGTTTGCCCAAAACCGGTTTTGTGTTTTGATGGTGATGATGCAGGTATTCGGGCGGGCACGCGCGCTCTAGAGCGGGCTTTGCCACTGGTGGCCTCGAATAAATCTTTGGCCTTTATCCTTTTGCCAAAGGGCCAGGATCCGGATGATATAATTCAAAATCAAGGCCGTGCGAAAATGCTTGATTATATAGAAAATGCGCGTTCTTTATCGACGTTTTTGTTTTCCTCCGAAATGGAAGTGCGCGAGCTTTCGAGTGCGGAGGCAAGAGCAGATTTACGCGCAAGACTACGCGCTAAAACAAATGAAATAAAAGACGAAGACTTAAAAAATGAAATTCGTCACGATTTGAAAGGCCTATTGGATGCCCAATTTGGTAGGTCAAATGCAAAAGGGCAAGCAAATGCAAACCCAATTTTAAATGTATATAATCGGACTAATTCACGCTATAGGCCGCCCGCAAATGCTAGTGAGGAATTAAAGGCAATTGTAAATTCGCGCACTATTGATTCCGCAAAATCTAAAACCAAAACCAGCGTGCCGCCGCGCATTCTTTTGGATATAATAACGGCGCCGATAGGTGCGCCACATTTGCTTGAACTTGGTCTTGAAGCCTATACGCGCCTAGAGATAGCGGACAAAGGGCTTGACTCTTTGCGCTCGGCGCTTTTAGACGTTTACAATTCACACGGAACTCTTGATTTTGCTCTTTTGAATACCCATTTGAAAGAGCACAATCAGCAGGCCGCTTTAAGGGCTTTGGAATTTGCACGCAAGACGCCGCTTAACCCATATGTAAAGCGCGCCGAGGGTAAAATTCAAAAGCAAAATCCTTGGCTTGCGGCGATTGAAAAATTAGAAGTTCAAAGGGCATTAAAGCTTGATGCAAAAGAAGCAATTGCGCAAATTGGTGAGGGTGAGGAGGCAGCATTTAAACGCCTAACACTTTTGGTAAACCAAAGACGCGTAATTGAGAAAGATGATTTGGAAGATAGCTAATAATTCTTACCGCAAGTTACGTAATAATATGTGAACGAATCGGGTATAGTTAGTTTGTGAAATGCCTTTTGGGGCGCATTAAAAATTTAAATATTAATTCTTCGGGCCGAATTTTTGAAAGTCGATACTTTGGATTTTGCCTTAGAATTGGAGAAATTGATTAAATGGTCGAAAAAACCAAAGCCGATGTAATTGAAGAAAAAGAAAACTCCGACGCGCCAATTCTGGACATGAATGATTCCTCTGTGAAGAAATTCATCAAAGAGGCGAAAAAGCGCGGCTTTGTCACCTATGAAGAACTCAATAAAATGTTGCCCCCAGATGTCTTTGGTTCAGACCAAATCGAAGATGTAATGGCAAAACTATCTGAATTGGGTGTCAATGTTGTTGACAATGAAGAAGAACAAGAAGGCGGTGAGCTTGTAGTTGCTAATTCTACTTCTTCGGCGATAGTTGTTACACAGACCGGAAATACCAAAGAGGGCCAAGATAGGACCGATGACCCTGTGCGTATGTATTTACGCGAAATGGGCGCGGTGGAACTACTTTCGCGTGAAGGCGAAATTGCGATTGCAAAGCGCATAGAGGCTGGCCGTGATGCGATGATACGCGGTCTTTGCGAAAGCCCTCTAACCTTTGAAGCGATTATGGTGTGGCGCGATGAATTACAATCGGGCCGCGTCCTATTGCGCGAAATTATCGACCTAGAGGCGACTTATGGCGCCGAAAATACTCCTGCTGCCCTCGAAGAGCCTGAAGAGGAAGAGGAAGAGGAGGAAAAGCCAATCCGTTCTAGCGGTGATGAAACTGATGATGAAATCGAGCGTGAGCGCCGTCGTCAACGCGAATATGAAGACGAAGATGAAGGCGCGGCCTTGTCTATGTCTGCTATGGAATCCGAGCTTAGGGAAAAAATCATGGGCATCCTTGATGAGGTTGCCGGACACTTTGATCAATTCCGCATGCTCAAGGATAAATCAGTTGAAAACCGTATTGGCGGCTCCAAACTCTCATCAGATGATGAAGCGCTTATGGATGCTTTGCAAAACAGCATCATCGAGCAGCTAAAAGAATTAAAGCTCAATAATGCGCGTATCGAGGCTCTAGTTGAGCAGCTTTACACAATCAATAAGCGCCTTATTGCGTCCGAAGCGCGCCTAATGCGTCTTGCCGAAACTTGTGGTGTGCCGCGCGCCGAATTTATTCAAGAACATGCCGGTCAAGAAATGAACCCACATTGGACCGAAAAAGTCGCTGGAAAATCAAAATCATGGGAACGCTTTGCGGTAGATCATATTGAACAGACTACTGCATTACGCCAAGAGATTTATGATTTGGCGTCTGAATCTGGCGTTCCGATTGATGAGTTCCGCGAAATTGTAAAGCGCGTCCAAAAGGGTGAGCGCGAGGCGAGAATTGCCAAAAAGGAAATGGTCGAGGCGAATTTGCGTCTGGTTATTTCAATCGCGAAAAAATACACAAATCGCGGCCTTCAATTCCTAGATCTTATCCAAGAGGGTAATATCGGCCTAATGAAAGCGGTGGATAAATTTGAATATCGCCGCGGCTATAAATTCTCGACCTATGCGACATGGTGGATTCGCCAAGCCATCACGCGCTCGATAGCCGATCAGGCGCGCACCATTCGTATTCCGGTGCATATGATTGAAACCATCAATAAATTGGTGCGCACTAGCCGCCAAATGCTCCATGAAATTGGCCGCGAGCCAACGCCAGAAGAATTGGCAACCAAACTTTCCTTGCCACTTGAAAAAGTGCGCAAGGTTATGAAAATCGCCAAAGAACCAATATCACTTGAAACCCCAGTGGGCGATGAGGACGATAGCCACCTTGGTGATTT
>CAYTWK010000060.1:0-7801 GCA_964442095.1 uncultured Caulobacteraceae bacterium
AGAAATTGCGGCCAGCGATGTAGGGCTTCAAGTTGCAGCTGAAGGGAATGTCAATTCACCGGTTCCAATGCTCGGGGCGGATTATGTCGGCCAATTAAATATTGCCGCAAGTAGTGCGAGCGCAAGTCTAGTTGGCCGCACTATTGAGAATGTTGAGCAGGAAATGATTTTGGATACCCTTAAACACTGCCTTGGCAATCGCACCCATGCCGCAGTTATTTTGGGAATCTCAATTCGCACGCTTAGGAATAAATTAAAGCAATATTCTGACGCAGGAATTGAAATCACGGCGCCAAATAATTTGGACGGTAAATACGCGATAGGATAATTCGATTGGCGCGAAGAGTTTGGATTTCGCCTAAATATATTGGAAATTAAAACATAATATGAGTGATGCAACACAAAGAACCCCGCTTCCAAAGCTAAGTTTTGCTTTGATGCTAAAGGGTATGATGCGCGGCGATATTGCCGTCGGCATTGGCGTTGTGATGCTGGTCGTGCTTTTGATTGTGCCATTGCCGCCGATTTTGCTCGATTTCTTTTTGGCGATTTCGATTACTTCATCCGTGCTAATTCTGATGACGGCTTTATTCATTAAAAAGCCTCTCGAATTTAGTGCTTTTCCGTCTGTGCTCTTGGTTGCAACGCTCTTTCGGCTTGGACTTAATATCGCTTCTACTAGGCTGATTTTGGGACATGGCCACGAGGGGCCCCATGCCGCAGGTGAAATTATCGAAGCTTTCGGCAATTTCATTATGCAGGGCAATTTTGTTATCGGCCTAATTGTTTTCATTATTTTGGTGATTGTGAACTTTATAGTTATCACCAAAGGTTCGACCCGTATCGCAGAAGTCGCCGCACGCTTTAGCTTGGACGCAATGCCTGGCAAGCAGATGGCAATTGATGCCGATTTATCCTCTGGCCTTATTAATGAGGATCAGGCGCGCGCAAAGCGCAAAGAATTAGAGGGCGAAAGTAATTTTTACGGCGCAATGGATGGTGCGTCTAAATTCGTGCGCGGTGACGCTATAGCTGGTATTCTAATCACGGCCATTAATGTAATTGGCGGCATTATTATTGGCGTTGCGCAAAATGGATTAAGCTTTGCTGAAGCTGGTGCTTCTTATACTCAGCTTAGCGTTGGTGACGGTTTGGTGTCGCAAATTCCGGCATTGATTATATCGGTTGCCGCAGGTCTTTTGGTATCCAAAGCAGGGGTTGATGAAAGCGTTGAAGTCGCCCTAGCAAACCAATTGGCAAATTCACCCCAAGCGCTCGGAATGGTTGCCGCTAGTGCATTCATAGCGGGCGTATTACCGGGAATGCCATTAATCGCCTTTTGGGCCATCGGTCTTGGCGCCGCTTATTTGGCTTATAAATCGTGGCAAAGCACGACCCAAAAAGCTAATGATGACATTAGGGATATAGCCCAAAAACAATCGAGCGAAGCAACCGCTGCGCAAGAAACCGAAGCACCAATAAGCGAAACTATGGCAATTGACGAGCTTAAAATTGAGCTTGGATATGGTCTATTGGCTTTGGTAAATGATATTCAAGGCCGTAGGGTTACAGACCAAATCAAAGCTCTAAGGCGGCAATTGGCGCAGGATTTGGGCTTTATTATGCCGGCGGTGCGAATACTTGATAATATGGCATTGCCAAATAATGGCTATGCAATTCGCGTTAAAGAAATGGATGCCGGCGAGGGTGAATTGCGCATTGGTCATCTGCTAGTGATGGATCCATCAGGTAATCAACCATCTTTGCCAGGTGAACCTTGCAAAGAACCAGCCTTTGGATTAGCGGCGGCATGGGTAGATGAAACCTTACGCGAAGAAGCCGTTTTCAGAGGCTATACAATAGTAGATCCATCAACAGTTTTAACTACGCATTTAACCGAAGTTATTAAAGACAATATGGCCGAGCTTTTGAGTATTGCCGAAGTTCAAAAACTCGTGAAACAATTATCGCCAGAGCATCAAAAACTGGTCGAAGAAATGGTTCCTGCCCAAGTATCTTGGGCATTGTTCCAACGTGTCTTGCAAAGCCTCTTGAAAGAGCGAATTTCAATTCGAGATCTAGCAACAATTGTTGAAGCGATTCTTGAAGGCACAGCATTGGATGCGGTTTCCTTGGTCGAACATGTTCGTGCGCGCTTGGCGCGGCAGCTTTGTTGGCAAAATCGCGGTCCCGATGGCGCATTGCCAATTCTTGCGCTTTCGGCGGGTTGGGAACAAGCATTCTCCGAGAGTATTATTGGCGATAAAGGTGATAGACAGCTTGCGCTTGCGCCATCGCAAGTGCACGAATTCGTTAATGCTGTGCGTGAAGCTCTTGATAGAGCGGCACAGATGGGCGAGGTTCCAGTTATTCTTACCTCTGGCGCCATTCGACCATATGTGCGCTCATTAGTGGAAAGGTTCAGGGCGCAAACAGTAGTAATGAGCCAAAACGAAATTCACCCCAAGGCAAGATTGAAAACATTGGGTAGCGTCTAAACTTTCATGAGTGTGCTTAGAAAATGACACCGCAAACTTTCACTGCTGGCACTCTACAAGACGCAATAGTCCAAGTGCGTGAAAGTTTTGGCGCAAATGCAAAGATAATCTCTTGGCGCAAAGTGCGCGGCGGGATTGAAGTTACGGCTATGGGTGCAAGCAAGAATGCCCTTAAAATAGAGCGCGAAGCTGAGAATTATTCTTTGCAAATGGGAACCGCGCCGCGCTATGACGTTTTTGCCCACGAAGAAGAATTGGCAAAGAAATCAAATTTGCCGCTAAATAATTTGCCAAACAATAAAGAAAATAATTCAAAAAAAGGCATTGAAATAATTGCAAAACCTAAGGCAAAACCTTTGGAAAAGTCTTTTGCAAAACCGCAAAATAATGTTCAACGAAATAATTTGGAGGCAGTTGGCCCAAGCCCGAAAATAGGGTCAAATGCGCCAAACATAAAGCGCAAAATTCATCCTTTAATTCCATTATTGGTGAAATCCGGCCTCGAGCTGCGGCAGCTAAAGCCCTTTGCCAAATATTTTGACAATGGCGATAATCTTTCGTGCTTAATCAATATATTGGACTGCGAATTAGAATTTGCACCGATTGATGCAGTTCCAAAAAATATTATTGCATTGTTTGGAAATGCTGGATCTGGAAAAACCATTGGCTGCGCAAAACTCGCGGCTCGGGTTTTGGCGGCTAATGGCCGCGCTTTATTGATTTCTACTGACACTGAGCGCCAAGGCGGGGCGGGGCAATTATCGGGCCTAGCGCAAAAGCTTGGCGCTGAATTTGAATTTGCCGATAATTTATCGCACGCCAGGAATTTGGCTTTACGCGCTCATTCAGATGGCATTTGTGTTTTTATCGATTGTCCATCGGCAAATATTCACGACCCTTCTTCCATTAGGTTTTGTCAGAAGATAAAGGATGATATTGGCGCAATTGGTGTTTTATGCCTAAATGCCGACGCGAGAAGTGATGATTTGACCGATAATGCGCTTGCGTTCAAGGAAATTGGCATAGATAGCTGTATTCTTACCCGATTTGATCTCACAAATCGCAGAGCGGGCGTATTACCGGCTTTATTGGCTTCAAAAATGAAAGTCGCGCAAATATCGCCCAGCCCATATATTGCAGGCGGGCTTGCACTCGGGACCGCAAAGCGGCTCGCGCAGCTAATCTTAGAGCCATTTGCTTAAAATTACCGAATATTAAGCCGCAAACCGCAAAATAGATAAAATGCAATCTATTACGCTAAGCGTGTTTTATAGCTTTTCTCCTATATTTAGCAAATGGAATACTATTTAGCAGGCTGGACGGTTTGGGCCGTAATGTTAGCTATGCACGCCATTTGGTGGGCATGGATAGCCCCTAATGTTTCCACGAAACTCAAATTAAAGGACGAAACTGGCTGGCGCTATATTCATTGGCTGCCTTATCTGACCACTTTATCCTTGATATTTTGGCCATTTCTTGCGCTTGATAAAATTCAAAACTGGTCCCCCACGGATAGTAAATCAGTATTATTAACTATCGGGATTTTCTCCTTTAAAGCCCTAGTTATCTTTGCCTTTATTACAAAGTATGTCTCTTGCAAGGATTGCCCAAACCTATTCGGAGATATAGCGGCAAAAGTATCTATGGGATTTAGGCACAAAATCCAAAAGAGTTTTATGCCGCATGGTTCTTTGTTTCTGCTTGCGAATTTCTTTGGAATGTTCGCGCTTTATAGTTTCGTTATTTCACCGAGCGAAGCCGCTGCAACTGGTCCAATTCAAAACCAAGAGGAAATAAGAACCAATTTCGAAACTAATTATGAAATTGCACAATATAATAGCCAATATCCAAACAGCCTTAGTTTGCCGCGAAACCAAAATATTGGTGTCAATAATAATATTTCGACAAATAATGTTGCACCAAATTCGCAAAGTCCAATCACAGATGCGAATGGAAATATTAATCTAATCATTGGACCCGATGGTAAGCCGATTGAAGGCGAGATTATTGCTGCGACAGAAACAAGTTCAAAACCAGACAATCGTTTCCAAAAAATCGCACAGCCAGAGATAAATAGTTTTCAGGCATCATTTGTGCCGGCCAATCAAGATAATACTGAACCAAATAGTGCGCCGATTTCGCTTGCTGCCGCCTATGCACCGACTTGGCAATTGGTCGAAGCCTCAACGAGATTTGCAAATGAAGACGCCCAAACAATTGGCCCAAATAATGCAGCAGAATTTATAGGTGGGGCGGCAACCGAAGCCGCGAGCCAAGACGATTTCTAACGCCACTTAATAGCGATTATACTATTCCTTTTTCGCCTTTTTAGGTGCTTCTACCGCCTGCGCCTCACTTGAGGTTTTCCTTTGTGGGCTTGCTTTATTTTCATTTTGCTTGGCTGGACTCGCATTAAAGCTAGGAGTGTTTGGTTTTGGTTTGGCCTGACTAGGGCTTGGTGACCAAGAAGTATTATTTGTTTTGGCCGCCACTGGCTTTGGCGCTGCGGCAGTTGAGGTAATTGGCTGCACTGGTCTTTGCGGTGCAACGCCGCATGCCCTACGAAGGGCATCTATGCTTGCGCCGCCGGGGCTTGTCACACTGGATCTGCCACCTGCGCCTGAAACTGCTATTAAGCCATCAGAGCGAAAAGCCTGTAAAATTGCGCGAAACTCTTGGGGCCGCGATATTTCATTTATCTCATAGGATGATGCGCTCGCAATCCAGCGCATTGCCGCGCTTGCATTTGCATTTGAAGCGCCGAAATTTATTCGGGCCGACTTTTGATCTGCGGGTGCAGGTATTCCCGCCAGAGATAGCGACATTCCGCCACCTGGTTGGCAACTAATGGAAACGAGAGCCGCACCACTACCTAGCGGCGATGCAATTCGGGTTGGCGATGTTGCGCGCCACCCCGCTGCTGGCCTTAGGCTATTGGCAATCGGCACAGCCGGAATTTGATCCAAGACACGATTATAAGATAAAGTTCCGTTTTGAATATTATAAACAGCGTCAATATGGTAAGTTGGGCTATTGGCTTTGGGGTCTTTTGCAATTTGCTCCGGCTTTTCGCAAAATCCACTAAGTATAATGGCGTTTTTACCATTGCCAATTGTCAAGTTTGGCTTTCTTAGCGCAAATTCCAATACTTCGGCCTTTTGTCGTGGAACGTCATAAATTATCGCGCGCGAGGTGCAATCCGCCGCGCCAACATCTGATGCAATCATAATAAAGCGCTCACGGAAAATCGCATTATTTGGCTCAATGCCGCGCAATTGCAAAATTTGCGCTTCGCTTTCGCTCGCGAGATCCTTTTTGTCCTTATTGCCAAAGTCCAAAAGTTCATTTTGCGCCTTTATTGGGAAAACCTGTGTATTATCAATAAAGGCAGCTACACCATTGCCGACCGATTTAATCTCGAAAATACCGCGCGGCGTTAGATATTGGCCTTGAGATAATTCTGGCGCGACGCCGCCCATTTTTATCAAATCTACAAAGAGAGCGCCGGCACTTTTTGGCTTGCCATTTTCACGTGCCTCGGCAAGAATAATCGCCCCAGGAGTTGGACTTGCGCTGAAAACCAAGACCAAAGAGCGAGGAAAATCTTCGCGTGGCTTTACTGGTATCCCAGCAATGTCTTGACTTTTATCGCGCTCTTTAAATGAATAGCGCGCCTCAATCTTATCGCCTGAGCGTTCGAATTCTATATTTGTCAATAGACCGGCTTGGGACGCCATAACTTCGTATTCTGATAGGACTTGCTCTACGGAAAGACCGGTTGCTATCGGCTCTAGACCGTCGCTAGTCGAGGCCCAAACGGTTTGCGGACCAATTGATACTTTTAACGCGTTTTCCTCAAGGTTTTGCCCCGCAACAAATTCTTTTTCGACTTTGGGCTTAAACTTCATATAAGGAAGAACCAAGCCACCAATTATAAAGCTTGCGCTGGCAACAAACGCCATTGATAGGACATAAAGGCGCAGACTTATCCTTGTGCCATGGACATTCTCGCCATAGGCTTCATAGTGGCGCGCTTTCGCGCCATCAATCTGTTGTTCGCCATCATTATTGTTTGCGTCTAGATCGCCCATAATCCTATTAGATAGACTTTATGCGTTAATTATTGATTGATTAACTATATTTGTCTGCAAACAGGCTTTCTAATGAATCCTTTAACTGGCAATTATGGCTTTGATTGGCTAATTATCTTGCCATTTTCAAATAGACTTATAGTGCCGTCTTTTGCTTTTTCCACATTAAGAATGCCGCGCGGCTCGCCCCAATTATCACCTGATTTTGTTAAAATAATTGGTATGTTTGAGCTGTTGCGGGCCAGATAAACTTCGGCCATAGTGCTATCTTGGCTAAAGATAATTAAATCATATGCGCTTTGGTTTGGATTTTGTAAATCAAATAATTTTATGCCAACTTCCCACACTCTAACGCATTCTTTTCGGCTTTGTGACCAAGAATAGCCAGCAGAGGGAATGCAATTATGCTTGTCTCTATCGCCGCCGACTCTTACAGCATTTTCAGTAATGGTTTGGGTTTTTGTTTCGGATTGAATTTTGCTTCCGCTTGAATTGCATGCCGCTAATGAAAACGTGAAAAGAACTATAGCAAGTTTTGTTAAATGGCGCATCTTTCATTAGACCTTTCAAAGAAAATGCGGCCCCCTTAAATAGAGAGCCGCATTAATCATAATCGATTTGAATTGACTAAGCTACTAGAGCTTCTACATCTTTCTTAACTTTTTCAGATGCTTCGCTAACAGTGTTGAAGGTTGAATTGATCTGTTCAAGGCTGAAAGAAATATCATTAACTGCTACTACTGCTTGCTGCATATTTTGTGAAATATCCAAAGTAACCGCATTTTGCTGCTCAATCGATGCTGCAACTGCAGAGACATTGTCCATAACGCCATTCATCGAGCTAGAAATTGATGCGAGCGAATTTACCACTTCATCGGATATAGTTTGCATTCTAGCGATTTCGGCTGAAATGGTTTGCGTCGAAGCAGTCGCTTGATTGGCTAGATTTTTAACCTCGGAGGCAACAACTGCAAAGCCGCGTCCCGCTTCACCGGCGCGCGCCGATTCAATTGTCGCGTTTAATGCCAACATATTGATTTGCTTAGCAATGTCGCCAATAAGCGTCACAATGCCATTCATAGCCGCTGCCGATTTTGACAATTCGTCCGCAGATTGATTTGCGTTTTGGGCTTGTTGTGTTGCACCTTCTGCGCCAGCGCGGGCATTTGTCATGCTCGCGGCGATTTCGCGCACGCTCTGGCTAAGCTCTTC
>CAYTWK010000060.1:7811-9223 GCA_964442095.1 uncultured Caulobacteraceae bacterium
AAGCTCTTCGGAAGCCGCGGCGACCGAATTTACAATTGCGCCAGTCTCAGTTGATGCAACAGCAGCTTTTTCAGTCATTTCATTGGCAACAACAACTTGGTTTACCACTTGCCCCAAATCATCGTTAATGCCAGTGCTAAGCTGCTCATTGCGGAGGCGGCGAAGAACAGCCTCAGTTATGTCGGTTGCAAATTTCACAACTTTTACTACTGCGCCAGTGTCATCAAAAATTGGGTTATAGCTAGCTTGGATATAGATTTCCTTGCCGCCTTTTCCAACGCGTTTGTATTCTGCCGCTTGGAATTTGCCGGCGCGAAGGTTTTCCCAAAATTGAGTATAATCGTGGCTTGCGGTATATTGCGGTTCACAGAACATGCGGTGATGCTTGCCTTTGATTTCATCGAGACTATAGCCCAGCGCTCCTAAGAAATTTGCATTTGCATTTAAGATTTCGCCATTTGGCGTAAATTCGATTACTGCTTGGGCGCGGTCAATTGCCTCAATTTTGCCGGAATAATCAATTGATTGCAATTTCGCTTTGGTAATGTCTGATGCGAATTTAACCACTTTTACAACTTCGCCTTTGGAATTACGAACGCAATTGTAGCTAGCTTGAATCCAAATAATTTTGCCGTTTTTGTCAAAGCGTTTGAATTCGCCAGAATTAAAGCGCCCCGCAGCTAAATCATTCCAGAAATTTTGATATTCGCTTGTGGCGGTGTATTTTGGATCGCAGAAAATTCGGTGATGCTGACCAACAATTTCGCTAAGATTATAGCCGAGGGCAGAGCAAAAATTTTGATTTGCTGTAAGAATTTCGCCATTGGGCGTAAATTCAATTACAGCTTGTGAAGCGCTTAGTCCCTCAAGAATTGCTTTATCATCATTATTAGAAGACTTTGAGTTATTCGCTTTGTTAAACATTTCGCTTACCTATATTAGCAACCAATTTTCCAAAATGGTTTATAATGTAACTTTCGAGTAAATCCGTTAAATCAGAGTTAAAATTTTTGCGAAAATGAGGAACTTATTACTTTAAATTGTTCCAAGCGGTTTTTATACTTAGCAATGCATTTCAAAATATTAGCGATTGCGCAATGATAGAAACAATTTAAAACTAAAATTGATTTTTCTTTTACCTTGTGATTTGTCAAGAACTGCAAAACAATTTAGGGCGAACTTATGACCAATGCACCACAACTACCAATCAATTTCATAGACCTCAAGGCACAGCGCGAATATTTGGGTGAGAAAATCGACAATGGAATTATGAAAGTAGTAAATTCTGGTGCATTTATTATGGGCCCTGAGGTTCGCCAGTTTGAGACTGAGCTTGCAAAATTCTGCGGTGGCCGGCTTGCTCTATCGTGCGCCAACGGCACCGACGCTTTGGCTCTGCCATTAATGGCATG
>CAYTWK010000061.1:0-9119 GCA_964442095.1 uncultured Caulobacteraceae bacterium
CGGACGCATCATTAATGATCAAGTATGGATGTGCCGCAATCGCCACGGCGAATGGGTAATCAGAGATTAATTGCTTCAAACCAAATAAAAAAGGGCGGCAAGAAATTGCCGCCCTTTTCATTTATCTATTTCGAATGACTACCATTCAAACGCTACGCGGCCATAGACATAACGTCCAGAACGACCAAATGGTGACAAGTTAGAAAATGGAGTGTTCGAAGTGCCGTTCAAAACCACTGGTGTCTTAGTTGGATAAACATCAGTGATGTTATCAGCACCAAAAGCAACACGAACTCTATCGGTAATTTTATAGCGAGCCTCTAAATCAAGCAAAGTTTTTGGTGAAAGAACCAAATCAGCACCCGCAGTATTTGCTACACCAGTAGCACCCGGTGATAAAACTTCACCATAACGAGTAGCGCGCGCTGTTGCACCAAATTTGCCCAAAGTCCATTCAACTGAAGTATTGAATTTATCTTTTGGCGTTCCACGCTCAAATGTTAAAACATTCACGCGAGCAAACAAACCATTGCTTGGTATTGCTGTTTCACCAGCAATCAGCGGCAAAGTTGAAAGCGCCGGAATTACAGGCACTCTGGTTACTTTGGTATCATTGAAGTTCGCACCAAAGGTTAGGTTAAATTTACCAGCATTATCAGTCACTATTCTATAATTAGCGATGATATCGAGACCTCTGGTTTCAGTATCAACACCATTGATGAAGAAGCGGCCACCGCCAACGCCAGCAATGCCAGAGTTTTGTAAGAAGCGGCGAACTTGTGGCTGTGTCAAATTCTCAGAAAGAACAATACGATTATCAATATTAATTTGATAGCCATCAATTGTTAGATTGAAGCTGCCGAAACGAGCAACTGCACCCAATGCATAATTCACTGATTCTTCAGGCTCTAGAGGTTTTGCACCCAAAGTGCGCGCAACCAAACTATCCGGAGTGAAAGTAGTGATTTCAAACGGAACACCACCGATGAAATTAGTCGAAGTGGTTGTGAAACCTATTTGTTGCAATGATGGCGCTCTAAAGCCATTTTGCACTGAGCCGCGAATTGCGAAATTTTCGGTAAATTCGTAACGCGCAGCTAATTTGCCGGTATATGTTTCGCCGAAATCATCATAGGTTTCACCGCGAACCGCACCAGAAACTAGCAGTTTATCAGTTACATTTGCTTCAAGATCGATATAGCCAGCAAATGAAGTGCGAGAAGGGCTAACTTCGTTTGCAGGTCTAAAGCCAGGGAAAACCTGTGCACCAGGTGCCGCACCCGGAACTTGGCCACCGTCAGCCCATGAATCAACAGAGCCAGCGGTAATCGAATAATCTTCCTTACGCGCTTCAATACCAGCTGCGACGTTTAATGGCGACGCAAAGCCAACTTCATATTCGCGAACACCTGACAAGTTTAGGACTGTTTGACCATAATCAAAGCCGCCAGCGTCAAACTGAGTTGCAGAACCAACGCCATATGTGCGGTTTAGAGTATCCTTAATCGTGAATTGCATAGCATTGTAGCCGGTTACTACAGAAGCGTCCATGTCCCATGAACCAAGTTTCCATTTATAACCAAGACCGGCCGAAACATCATCAACTTCTGGCGATATCTGCGGCAAGAAACCATTTGGATAAATCTGCACTGTGTTACGGGCATCTAAAGAACGACGGAAGAAACCAGGCGACTTAGCTGTGCGGTTTTGCCCAGAAAACCAACCATAAATTTCAGAAGTATCAGACAAATTAATGCCAGCGTTTGCGAACAAAGTGAATTGATCAACTTGCGGCTCACCATACCATGCATTATAGCGGTTAAATGTCGCTTCACGTGGGTCAAACGCACCTGCTACTAGTGCGTATTGTTGGCGCCAATCCGGAGCCGTGCGCACGGTGTGTTCTTGGCGAAGGATTTCACCAGCAATTGTAACAAAGCCGCTTTTACCAAGTGGCAAACCAACCCATGCCGAAACATTTGTGGTGTCGCCATCTTTGCGGTCATATTTAGCTTTATCAGCAACTGTCCAATTGGCGCCCGCTGGAACATTATCAACCAAAGTCTCAACAGTTGTTATACGTTTCCCGAATGATGCACTGATACCGCCGCCAGAATCTTTTTCTTTTAGGCGAACGTTTACAACACCAGCAATCGCATCTGAGCCATACTGCGCCGACGCACCATCGCGAAGAACCTCAACCGAGCTAATGATTGCGCCAGGGATTGTATTCATGTCAACTGATGCCGAACCACGTCCAACCGTGCCATTAATGTTTACCAAAGACGATGAATGACGGCGCTTTGAATTTACCAATACCAAAGTTTGGTCTGGCGCAAGGCCGCGCAAAGTAGCAGGTCGGATAGTGTCAGTCCCGTCCGCGAGACCCGGCCGTGGGAAGTTCAAAGACGGCAAAGCTTGAGATAAAGCTTGGTTTAGTTCTGAAGTGCCTGATTGAGCAAGTTGGGCAGCCGATACAACGTCAACTGGTGCCGTAGTATCAAGAGCAGAACGAGCAGCCACACGAGTACCGGTTACGACAACTACTTCGGCTTCTTGTGGAGCAGCTTGTGCGAATGCCAAGCTAGGTAAAAAAGCGGCCACGCCAAGGCCAATAATTAAGGCGCGTGAAGATACTTTCATTTAATTCCCCTTTTGGATCTTTGGGATAAAGATTCCATTGATAGATGATGGGTCAAAATATTACAAAACCCAAACATGCCCTTTAATATGCGATAGCTGCGCCAGTTTTTCAAGCAATTGACGGCTTAGTAAATCTAAATGCAGTGTTTAGGAAGCTTTTGTTGTAACATTGTCACAAAAATTTGGCATGATTACCAAAATTGAACAAAAAAGGGTCAGAAAATTTAGTTGCCCGTAAAAATGGGTTTGCGCTTCTCTAAAAACGCCTCAACACCTTCCATATGGTCTTTACTATGATGCATTAGCCCCTGTGATGCCGCTGAAAGTTCCATAATATTATCAAAGTCTGCGGTTTGTCCTTGACGCAAAAGTGATTTAGTCACGCGTAATGCATGTGGCGGCTGTTCGGCAATAAGTGTTGCTATTGCGATTGCTGCGTCCATTAATTCGTCAGGCGCGACGACTTCTGAGACAAATCCCCATTCAAGCGCCCTATTTGCATCTATCACCTCGCCAGTGAATAATAATTGACTGGCGCGCGCCATGCCGATAATCCGCGGGCTTAGCCACGCGCCGCCGTCTCCCGGAATTAGTCCAATCTTTAGGAAAGTAATTCCAAACTTTGCATTTGTGGAGGCAATTCGGATATCACCAAGGCATGCGACATCGCAACCCAAACCAATTGCGGGGCCATTAATTGCACTTATAACGGGAACCTCTATGTTCCAGATGGCCTTTACCAATTTGTGAATATTATTCTTATAGGCGGCTCTGATATCCGCCGGGCTACCCGCGAAGTTCCCCTCGCGATTTTTCATTGCTTTTAAATCGCCACCTGCCGAAAACGCCTTACCAGCGCCCGTAAGAATAATTGCGCGCAGGCTTTTTTGAGCATTAATCTTCGCACAAGCCTCGGCAATAGCGTCGCCGTCGCCATCTTGTCCTAGAGCATTCATGGCTTCGGGTCGATTTAGGGTTAGGATGCCAATTTTATCATCAATTTCAAGTTTCGCTATGCTCATAAAATTTTCCCCTAAACTATAGAATTTCTCTCTTTAAGCATTATATCATCGGTTGCAAGTCATCGGCTTCAAAAATCAAATATGAATGCGTTCTTTTGCCGCGGCATTAACAATTAATTTCTATTGAAACGGATTAAAGTAATCGGTAGATATTAATTACTCTTAAGGGGAATAATATGAAATCAATTGGACTAATCTCACTATCAGCTCTGTGTTTAATTGGCCTTGGTGCGTGCTCAAAGCCGACTGCCGGGACGGCTGCTAACGTTGATGCCGCAAGCGCCGCAACCGATGCTGCAACGAATACATCGGCTTCGACACCTGCGCCAACTGCTGGGCCAACACCTGAAGAGGCGGCTTTATTGGCATCCTTGCCTGCGCCCTATAAAGACGGCGATATCGTAAATGGGAAGCGCCAGTTTGCAGTTTGTTCAACTTGCCATTCGACTGCGGATGGTGCACCGAACAAAGTTGGCCCTAATCTTCACAATATAATTGACAAAAAGGCTGGGATAAACCCAACATTTGCCTATTCTGATGGTCTTAAATCGTCTGGAAAAACTTGGGATGTGGCCACTCTTGATGCCTATTTGAAAAATCCAAAAGCTATGTTTAGTGACGGAAAAATGGCTTATGCTGGTATGCCTTCTGATACTAATAGACGCGATGTCATTGCTTATATTAAAGTTGTGACTTCAAAATAAATTTTGAATTTAAGCTTTTTAATAAAAAGGCCCGCATATATGATGCGGGCTTTTTCTATTAGAAATATAAGCCAAAGGCAGAAAATGAATTATTCGCGGCTTGAAAAGCCTGTTCCCATTGTTTTGTCTCTATGAACCCGCACATTCTGTAAAAGACCAATTGCAAACATTACAGATAGCATTACCGATCCCCCATAACTTAAAAAGGGCATCGGCATACCAACGACAGGTAATAGGCCCATAATCATTGCTGCATTAATTGACACATAAATAAAGAGTAAAACCGTGACACCCGCGGCCAATATTTTTCCAAAATAATGCCGCGAAGAAATCGCGGTAAATAGACCAAATGCCATCGCCGCAAAAAACAATAATAGCGTCACAATGCCACCAAACATGCCAAATTCTTCAAGCAGCATGGCAAAAACAAAGTCCGTATGCCGCTCTGGCAAGAAGTCGAGCTTGCTTTGCGTGCCTTGCATATAACCAACTCCAAAGAACCCGCCCGAGCCAATAGCAATCTTTGATTGGGTTATCTGATACCCCTCTCCCGAACGATCCAATTCAGGGTTCAAAAAGGTGATAATCCTTTGCCTCTGAAAATCATGCAGAAGAAAGTGATAGGAAACGAAGGCCAAAATTGTTACCGAACCAATAGCTGCAAATATATAGCGCCAAGATATTCCGACCAACATGATTATAAACGCACCAACCATAGCAACCGTGGCGCCAGTCCCCAAATCTGGCTGATGCATAATCAAGCTAGTAGGCAATAAAATCAAAATTAATGGAATAATATGGTTTTTCAAATGTGCGAAATTTTTGGTCCCATTGTCTTGATAATAACGTGCCAAAGCTAAAATTACCGCTATTTTCATAAATTCCGAAGGCTGCATACGGACGGGGCCAATTCGTATCCATCGTTGCGCTCCCTTTGAAATTTCGCCAAAAAACTCAACGCCAAGAATTAGAATAAATGCAATAGCGAATGCAGGATAGGCCAGATGATACCAAATTTTTATATCAATTATGGCGACCATTACCATCATAACTAAAACTATAAAAAACCTAGTGATATGATCTAGTGCCCATGGCTCCCATGAACCTTTCGACGCTCCATACATCAAAACAGTCCCAAGAACGGCAAGGACAAACAAGATAAAAACCATGCCCCATTCAATACGCTTTATTTTCGCGACAATTGTGTTAGAACCGCCCATGTTATCGCTAGCGAAATCAAAAAGACTTTTCATTTTTGCTTGCCCTTTTGGTTTTTATTTGCGCCTTCAGTTTGGGTTTTTTCAGGCACAAATGACGGAAGATTTGATGGGTCTTTTAGCAAGACTGCCTTCATGATTTCGCGCGCCTTTGGCGCAGCGGCAGAACCTCCACCACCGCCGTGATCCGCAATAACGGCACAGGCATAGCGTGGATTATCATAGGGCCCAAAGCAAACAAAGAGCCCATGATCGCGCATTCGCCATTCTAAAGATGCGTTCGAGCGCACACCGCTCCTTCTTTCTGCCATGGAAATTCGGCGCACTTGCGCTGTGCCAGTTTTACCAGCAATCTTTACACCTTCTATACCCAATGGACGGTTCGCAGTCCCCCCTGGCTCGTTAGCTGCACCATACATTCCCCCATGAACAACTTTGATTTGTTCTATGTCGCGCTTCATATCACGAAACGCCACTTCGGGATGGGCATTAGGGCCAATTTTTATTAGTCGCGGGATAACTTCCTTCCCGAAAGAGGCAATCCGCGCGCACATTACGGCTAATTGTAATGAGGTAACTGAAACATACCCTTGGCCGATGACCATATTAATATTGTCGTAAATTGCCCAAGGTGTTTTGACCCGCTTCATTTTCCATGCCGCATCAGGAATAATACCAGCGGAAATACCGGGAATGCCGAGGTCAAATTTCTGCCCAAGTCCATAGCGCCTTGCGACTTCGGCCATCTTTTCGCCGCCCATACGACGACCCAATTCGTAATAATAAACGTCGCATGAGACTTTTAGAGCATTATGCATTGCAATATTCCCATGGCGACCGCCGCAATGGAACCTATTAGAACCAATCAAATATGACCCAGGGCAAAAGATTGTCTCCTCGGGCGTAACAACGCCTGCCTCCAAGGCTGCAATCGACATTATAGTCTTAAAAGTTGAACCCGCAGGATAAGTGCCGCGCACGGCCTTATGGAAAAGAGGCTTCATTTCATTATTTGTGTATTCTGCATAATCGGCAGAATTAATGCCATCAACAAATTTATTGGGGTCAAAACTTGGTGCCGAAGCTAAAGCCAGAATTTCACCGGTCTTAATATCGATAACTACCGCAGATCCGCTTTCTTCATTAAATTGATCATAGGCAATTTGCTGGATTTCGGCATCAATAGTCAATACAATTGGCTCGCCAGCAATGGGCATGAGTGTCGGGTCAAATACTTCACGCACTGGCTTTCCGCGCGCTGTAACTTCAACTTTATTTGCGCCATGTTTTCCGCGTAAAAATTTCTCCTGCGACTTTTCTAGACCTTCTTTGCCAACACGAACACCGGGGTGATTTGCTTCGGGGTCTGCCTCTATTTCCTTCGGGTTTGCCTTTGCAACATAGCCAAGAAGATGGGCAAATGACTCACCGAGGGGGTAATTGCGCCCCTCGCCCATTTGCGGCAAAATCCCCGGATAATTAGCACTATAGAGACAAATACGTGAGTATTCTTCCCATGATAGCTTACTAGCAATCTGAGTTGGCTGAAATCTTGGCGCAGTCTTGGTTTCGTCTTTTACCTTTTGTGTACTAACAGCATCTTTGCCAAGGATTGAACTAATTTGGTCAATGGTTGAAAAAAGCTCCTCACGACTTCCAACCTGATCACGAACTACCATAACCCGAAATTCGCGCCTATTAACGGCCAAAGGTATGCCAAATCTGTCATAGATTGGTCCTCGCGACGCTGGAACCAAGATTAAATTAAACTGATTATCAGCGGCTTCTTTGCGAAAATTCTTATTTTCAATAATTTGCAATTGCGCCATTCGAAGGCCCAAGGCTGTGAAAGCTAATCCACCAAATCCGGCGAGTAGAAATGCCCTGCGTTCGAAAATGTCTGGCCCGCTACTCATTATTATTACCGCTAATCACAAATATCTTCATCATGCGCGGATAAAACGCAATTGTTATTGCTAATGGGGCAATCAAAGAAATGACATCTGGCCATTGCTTTGCAAAAATTCCCGCGATTAGGCATGCGACAATAAAAATTACGGATAAAAACAAGGCATCACCAGTCTGCGGCGCAGCAGTTGTGCCGAGAAAGCGAACTTTTATTAAATATCCGCCATAAGCCAAAACATAAACTGCCGCAAATATACCGAGATTTGATGCACTTACGACATCCATTATTATACCAACAACAAACAGAATAAGCGCACATTTTCCACTCGGTGGGTCACGCCCCCAAGCGCCGATCGCCCAAAGTGGTGCGATTGGCCAAATTGTCCCAAGAATTCCAAGGGAAAAAGGAATTAGATTTAAAAGACCAAATCCCGCAAGAATAACCGCCATAAAAAATAGTCTGGTATTTTCCTTGTCTGTGCCAATTGTTAAGCCGGCCATAATTTTATTGCCATATTATACTAGCCACCATTCTTTGGCGGTGTTGACGGTGCACTGCTTATGTCATCGTCAATTCCAACCGGTGGTGCAGATTTTGGTTCTGGAATCGGCGCTGGGACGGTAGCGTTAATAATTTTCACTTCCATCTTTTGCGCCTTTGCCTTATTCTCATTATTTGCTGCGGCATCGCTATTGGCGCGATCTTTAGTTGCTGAGGATTTAGTAGCCGCCGCATTTGCTGTCTGGTTCAAAGCATTGCTTGTGCCGCGTGCCGCCTGAGCCGCAGCAATGTCTTTCGGCGCATTAGTAAGGGGAACATTGGCAGCATTTGGATTCAAAGGCATAATCGCCCCAGCTGCTCCATTTATTGGCCCTTCTGATAGAGGCGACACAACGGGCATACTAACTCTTGCAAGGGGTGGTGGAAAATTATTTGGCGGCAAAAGGCGAACAAAATCAATTCCTCGTCCATTCGTATTCAAGCGAACCCGCCATTTACCGTCTGGCGCCTTGCCAGCCACACCGATTGCGATACCACGAGGAATAATTCCATCATCGCCCGAAGTTACAATACGCTCGCCTTCACTAATGATTGGTGGCAAGTTTAAATGCTCGAGGTATGGCGCGTCTGATTTATCGCCAATCATAATCGCGCGAGCACGCGAAACCTCGCCCATTACTGCGATTTTGCTATTATTGTCATTCAAAAATATTATGCGCGAACTATCTTTGCCAACTGAAATAACACGGCCCACCAAGCCAAATTGATTGGCAACGACCCAATTCAGCTTTATGCCCTGTTTTTCACCGGCATTTACTATACCAGCGCGTGAAAATGGTCCCGCTACCTCAGAGACCAAACGCGCCGTAACGCTAGTTTGGTTAGTTTCAAGTTGGACATTATGGAGTTTCGCATAGGCGTCTAAACGCTCTGCCATAGCGCGTGCCTGATGTTGCCATTCTAAAAGTGCTTCGTTTTCACGGCGCAGTTTACGAACTTCTTCAGAACCCGAAAAAAGTGATGAAAACCAATCTGCGCCAGAGCTAAACCATTTTGCAGGCGCGGATACTACTTTGCCAACAGCAGCAACGCCATCATTTATCGCGCCGCCCATCAAATTTCT
>CAYTWK010000062.1:0-9109 GCA_964442095.1 uncultured Caulobacteraceae bacterium
AGAGGTTTTCTTGATAGTTTTGGTTTTGATTATAATTTTCGCTCGGCGACAGAGCTTTATAAATCGGGGGCCTTTGATGATGCGCTACTAAATGCCCTCAAAAACTTCGATGAAATAATGAAAATTATGCTGCCGACTTTGGGTGAAGAACGCCGCGCGACCTATTCGCCATTTTTGCCAATCTCGCCAAAAACTGGCCGTGTGCTTTATGTACCCATGAAAAAGATTGATGCGAAAGCCGGCACTATTACTTTTGACGATGAAGACGGAACAGAAACCACGCTTTCGGTCAAAGGTGGCAATGTAAAAATGCAATGGAAGCCTGACTTTGGTATGCGTTGGGCGGCTTTGGGCGTTGATTTTGAAATGTTTGGCAAAGATCACCAAACCAATGCCTCGATTTATTCGCGCATTTGCAAAGTATTGGGTGCGCCGCCGCCTGTGCAATATGTCTATGAGCTTTTTCTTGATGAAAAGGGCGAGAAAATCTCCAAATCCAAAGGCAATGGGATTTCGGTTGAAGAGTGGCTTAAATATGCGCCGCAAGAAAGCCTTTCGCTTTATAATTTCCAAAAGCCGCGCACTGCCAAAAAATTGCATTTTGACGTTATTCCCAAGGCTATGGACGAATATATTTCATACCTTGATGCTTTCTGGCGCGAGGATGAAGCAGCACGCCTCGAAAATCCAGTTTGGCATATTCATAATGGTAATCCGCCAGAAGTTTCATCGCCAATTTCATTTGGGCTTTTGCTTAATTTGGTGGCGGCGGCTGATGCCTCTTCCGAAGAAGTCTTATGGAATTATATCAAGCCATTTGCACCCCAAGCGAGAGCCGAAAATACTCCGCTTTTGGCACGCATGGTAAAATACGCCCTTGCTTATTATCACGATTTTATATTGCCGAAGAAGCAATTTAGAGCACCAAATGATAAAGAGCGTGCAGCGATTGTGGCGCTTCGGGCGGCATTGGTGGCGCTGGGTGAAAATGTGCGCGACGGCGAAACTATTCAAAACGAAGTCTATAGAATTGGCAAAGAATTTGAATTTGAAAACCTAAGAGATTGGTTCAAGGCGCTTTACGAAGTTCTCTTGGGCCAAGAAACTGGGCCGAGGTTTGGCAATTTCGCGGCACTGTTTGGCATCAAGAGCACGATTGAATTAATTGATGAGAAATTGGGATAAAGACCTGACGGCCGAGTCAAATCTGAAAAGCTTCCATCTTCTATCGAAATAAAATCTTCTTGAGGCAAAGGAATGGCAAGCGTTGCACTCTGCGGCAATATAGCACCTTACATTTCATCAATTCATCACCATCTATAGAGAAAGGAGATGAAAATGAAAGGCTATGTTCAAAATATCGAGGCGGCAACTTTGGGAAACGAAAATTTCCGCAAAGTGCTCTATACCGGCCATAATATCCAGTTGGTGCTTATGACTTTGCAACCGGGCGATGAAATTGGCGAAGAAACCCATGATGACGGCGATCAATTCTTCAGATTTGAAGCGGGCGAAGGCGAAGTTTGGATTGATGATGTTTGCCACAAAGTTAGTGGTGATGATGGCGTTATTATCCCCCAAGGCGCGAAACATAATGTCATAAATTCTGGAAAAGAGCCGCTAAAATTATACACAATTTATGGCCCACCAGAGCATATTGACGGAACAATTCATAAAACCAAAAGTGATGCCGATAATGCCCACGAGCATTTTGACGGCAAGACTACTGAATAATTCCTTCACGCTCTATTCCCTCGTGCTTTAGGGCGGATTTTCCTCTAAGTGCGTCCAGCGCACCAATGAAGGATCCGCCATATCGCTCTTTGCCTTTGGCATTAAAGACAATAGAGGCCAAAAGCCATTTGGCGCCATTTTTAACCAAATCCATGCCAAAACGCGTCTGAAGGCCATATTTGCGACAAATATAAATCTTACTCCAAGCGAGGTGATAGCGGGCTTTGAAGGCCTGCCCCTTTTTTGCGCGCGATGATTTGCCGCGCCCATGTTTAGCAATTGCGTCCTTTACAAAGATATTAGCATAGCCTTTATCGCACGCTTTGCGGCAAAGGTCATCGTCTTCATAGAAAAGGAAGATCTTTTCATCAAAGCCGCCAATTTCAAAGAAAATATCGCGCCGCACTAGCATGCACGCACCCGACAAAAATGGCACCGAACAATCACCATTCGGCAATATTTCACGTGCATTATTCAAATGATCAGGTGATAATAAAGAGCGCGACTGAAGGAAAAGACGCCCATTTTCTTCGATTATGCTTGGCCCAATAATGCCAGCATTATCATATTTTTGGGCGGCATCTAAAAGTGCATCAATCGCGGCACTTTCAATTTCCAAATCAGGATTTATGAACAATAAAAATTCGCAATTTGTAGCGCGCGCACCGATGTTATTTGCGCGGCCAAATCCTTGATTGATTTCGTTTTTGATGGTGTGAACGCCAAGATTTTCCGTAATTTCAATAGTATTATCTGTGGATGCATTATCAACCACAATAATATCAATCGAAGCGGACTTAAGGCCAAGAAGGCAATTTTCGATTATGTGCCCGCTATTATAAGTAACAATAATTGCGCACACATTTCTGTCGGCTTTTTGGGTCATAATAAAACATGGCTTTTCAAACGGAAAAACGCAAGCCTAAAATCATATGCGTTTTTTCGCGCAAAGATTTTCGCGAACCAATTTTCGGGAACAAATTTCGCGCCAAAATGAGGATAGTAGCAGAAGGCAAACGCCGCATGTATATCAAATACATGCAAGTGCAGCCGACACACTAATTCGCTTTATAAACTGCCCATTTTCGTGCACTTATTTTCAAACCAAATTGAGGCGATTAGAAGGAGTTTAGTGTAACAAATACTTTGGTATTTGCAAACGCGAACGACGCACATTTTTAATTGCGCATCACTTTATCGAAAAACCGGTTCCCACTTTTTCGAGCGATGCGGCTTCGCCCATTTTCATGCGCATTTTCGCGCCAAATATTGTTTCAAAACGAGTGAAGTAGAAGAAGATAAGCGCCGCATGTATTTAAATACATGCAAGCGCAATCGACGCACTAATTCGCCGTTTTCAAACAATATTTACCAGTAACGGATGCGGCCGGTGTCTATATGCACAAAATCTGACCCCGGATAAAAACCAACGCCACCTTTTTGGAGGTCTTTGGCGGCATTACGCACATGCGAGAGCGCAATTCCTGGGACGCGGATATCGATTGCTTTACCTTGCATATGGAGGCTGCCTTTGGCGACACCATCTGAACGCGCGGCAAGCATCGCATTAGTCGCGGGGGAGCGATAAGCGGATATTACGTTGAACTGGCCCGCTATTTCTAGGCGACGGCTTAATTCATCGAGAGTATCTAATAATTCAATATCGATTTGGGTTATTTCATCATTTCTGAAATCGCGCAAAACACGGTTCACTTCGGATAATGCATCTGGGATAATTGCGCCATTTTCTTTATAGACGACACTCGCGCTTTCTCCGGTATGGAGATTTAGAAATTGGGCTTTTCGAATTTCAGGTTCAGTTTTTGGCAAAATTGGCTTCGCGCGAAATAAAACCACTGGTTCTGGGGCTTGTGTTGCGCTTGCGCTTCCGACAATTCCAGCGCCAAAAACACTAGCTACGGTAGCGGCTTTAAAAAGATTACGTCGATTTATCATAGGTAATTCCATTCCAATTTCGGCGTTTTAATTCTTATGCAAAGGCTATACTATGGGGCGGCAATAGCAATAGTTTGACTGCCATTATTTTGAAAAGTATCTGTAGACGCTTTACCCAATGCATCATTTTGCGACATTTGCGCTTTTTGAGGCAAAAGCGCATTCTCTAATAGATTGTCCCATTCATAAATATCTTTAACAAAGTGCACGGCTTCGCGGCCGAGATTATCTTTTCCAAGATATGCAGTCCGATACAATAATAATACTGGAGTTTGCGTCTTAAGTTTGAAAGGCGTAGTTTTTCTGGTGCTAGTAATTTTATCAATTTCTTCGCGGGTAACACCTTCGGGCGCAAGTAATATTGCCGCCAGATCCTTTGGCTTATTAAGGCGAACACAGCCATGACTTAGAGCGCGATTGCGCGCAGAAAACAATGAATGATCGGGCGTATCGTGCAAAAAGACCGAAAATTTATTATCAAAATCAAATTTTACGCGTCCAAGTGCATTATTGGGCCCAGGCGGTTGCACGCGATAACGACTACGAATTGAACGCGGCACATACCAAGGTGGATTTAAAACAATTGCGCGGGCCTTGGTTGCAAAGCTTGGGGTCTTAGTGCGCAATTTCCCAACAATAGTATTCATTTCAAGTTTTGGCACGCCATTTTCATAATAGACAAGATTTTGTGATGGAATATTGGCTTCAATGCGGGTCTTGGGATTACCGCGCGGAACCCAACGTTCACGCTCGAGGTTTAAATCTATCTGTTTCAATTTGTCTTGCGCGCTAATTTCGAGCGCGGCTAAAGTTCTCTCGCCTAATTCTCCATCGGGGCTTTCTATGCCATGACTGGATTGGAAGGCAGCTAATTGCTGCTTTAGAGACGCATCAAATTCGTTTGGATTTACAGCATTCAACGCCACATAACCTTCTTGCGCAAGACGCTGACGCAAAAGCGCTGGGCTTGGGTTTTCGCCAAGTCGAACGAAGCCGCCCGCTTTGACAAAGCCTTCGTATTTTTCGCGCGCGACCAAAAGCCCTTTATAGGCATCAGAATCATGGGGTAAAGTCAAAAGCCATTCTTGGATTTTATCATTTTCTTTCGCGAGATTAAATTCAGCTAAGAAATCGCGTGCTTTGGGGCGCATGTCCCAATCAGATCGTGCACCTTTCCAATTCATGCGGCCGCCATTTAATTGATGCGCTAGGGCAATGGTTTCATTAATCAGCAATTGCTGTTGCACTTCATCAAGGCGCTTATTTTGAGATATAATTTTGTCAAACTGGCTGGTTTCAATCCTTGCAAGGCCATGTTTTGGTGCGGACTTTAGCAAGTCCAGCATTGCAATTGTTTGCTTTAGACTAAGGGTATCTTTGCCCAAAGCGTCATTAATTATATTCTCCACATCGTAATTTTGACTTGATGCTGATTTTTGCGATTGCTGGGCTATTTGGGGGACGTTTTTGGCATTTTCTTCATATAGGTCATAGGCAAATACACCCACACCTATCAAAAGCGCCACACCAGCCATAAACAAAATCTTGCTTTTCATTGGGCAAGATTAGCCTAACATGGTAAAAATGCAATTAACCCAATACGGAGTTTAATTCTTTTAAAGAACTTGCTCGACGCGCGTCACTTCGGGGACATAGTGCTTTATCATATTCTCTACGCCAGATTTAAGAGTTAAGGCCGATGATGGGCAGCCAGAACACGCGCCGCGCATGCGCAAATAGACGACACCGCTTTGATCATCGAAACTATCAAATTCAATATCGCCGCCATCTTGGGCCACTGCTGGGCGAACCCTAGTATCAAGTAAGTCTTCAATTTGGGCTACTATTTCTGCGGTTTCGCCTTCATATTTTTTGCTTGGCTTCTCTTGCGCGCCAGAACCAATCCAGATTGGGTAATTACCAACAAAGCCGTCCATAATTGCACCAAGAATTTCTGGCTTTATGTGCCGCCATTCATGATTATCTGTTTTGGTCACTGAAATAAAATCTGGGCCAAGAAATACTGATTTAACCCCCTCTACCGCAAAGATATTTTGCGCAAAGGGTGATAGATCTGCCGCCATTTTGCTATTAAATTCTAGATTTCCATCTTTATATACATCGCGCCCAGGGATAAATTTTAAAGTCGCGGGATTTGGGGTGGCTTCGGTTTGGATGAACATTTTTTCCTCTTTTGGTTAATGCTACATATCGTGATTAATTAGTCATTTTACAAGGCACGAAAACTAACTTGCGAGCAAAATAATCTCTTCATCACTAAGCCCATCGGGCACAATCATAATCGCAACCGCGCGCTTATTAAAACCAAAACTGCCACGCGTTGCCGCCGTAACCAATGGACCAAATCCATGGCGCGCTGGGGCAGATGCTAAAACTAAGGTGCGAATACCCTCGTCCTCATCAATGTGCGCGCGAATTTGTTCGCCAATTTCGCCATTTCTGATTTGCAAATCGGCATCAATTCCAGAAGTTTCTTTGGCAATATTTGCGAGCGCTTGTAAATCCTCTAAAGCTTCTAATCGCATTTCTTCGTGAATCGAATTACCCATAGAGGTCAATAGCGAAACATCAGGCGGCTCAATGATGCGCAAAATCACCAATAAAGACGACGTCAAACGCGCACGCTCGGCTGCGAAAACAACTGCGGTTCGCGCCTCACTCGAGCCGTCGGCGATACATAATAGTTTGCGATTGGCCATTTGGGTCGATCCTATCTTTGCAGGATATCAGTTATTTCGCGCAATTTAGCACGTGCGCGCAAAATATAAAAACCCTCTGTGCTTAAATGGTTTGGAATAAGCATTGCGTTTGGATTAGCATTTTGAACAATAACCGGTTGCAAACTAGCGGCGGCGCTTAATTCCATAAGCATATCATCGTAAATTTTCTCAACACGGCGCTCAGCTAATACGGGTGCATAATCATCACGTAGCGCGCGCAAAACTATGAAATAGCCATAGGCTTTGCCCTTAGAAAAATAGAAAATCTTGTCGGCTTGGCGATCGATTAAAACGCGCCTTCCAGCATCCATTTGTTTGTCTAGGCTATCCGAAGTGCCCCCAAGGTCCAAAGCGATTTTATCAAGAACGCCCAATAAATTATCGGCACGAAGCTCGAAGACTGCTTGGCCAGAAGCCAATCTATCATTATAACGAATTAGCGCCGCTTGGGCTTTGCGATATTCAGTATCAGCGCCAGCCAAAAACCAAGCATCAGGGGAGCGGGCGAGGCCTTGACGAGCAAGGCCGATATCAACATCGGCGGCAGATGTGCCGCGCGAACGTGCAAGGCGGTTTTCAATTTCGTAAACCGTAGTTGAGCAAGCGCGCATCACCCCTTCTTGGAAATTGACCATATTGCCACCAAATCGTAAAAGCGCCGCCGGCTCAAAGCCTTGGATATTTGGCGACCATTTGGTTTGATTAACTTCACGGTCAATAAGGCCAGCAATAACGGCAATAGTGTGGGATTTACCGGGGCCAGGGTCGGTAATAGTGTAATCCATGTCGTCATTAATTCGATGGGTCAAAATTGAACCGATAAAATAATAAAGCGGTATTAGTAAAAGTAGCGCAAAAACCCCAAGCCGTTTTAGAGTGCTTTTCTTTTTAGGCTCGGCATAGTCTGCTGCTGGAGCATTGGCCTGCGGTGCATCTGCGCCCGCAAATGGATCCGACTTTGGTTTTATTTTAAATACCCCGCGCACTTTTGCGCCAATATTTCTTATATTTTGCCCTAAATCCATAACAACCCCAATAAAGTCTATTCTCACCCACAAATTTATAGGCATAATCACGAAACATTATAGCATAGATAAAATTAGTGAAATAGCCCTATTGCCAAAAGCCAATAATTTCCTTTGTGCGCTTTAGGATTGGTCCGGCAATTTCGTCTGCCTTTTGCGCGCCATCCTTGAGGATTGCATCAATCGACGCGCTATCCGCCATAAAGGCACGCATTTTTTCATTTATTGGCGCAAGCTTTTCGACCGCCAAATCGACCAATTTTGGCTTAAACGCTCCAAGCCCTTGACCGGCAAATTCAGCAACAACCGCCTCTTTTGTGGTTTGCGCCAAAGCAGCATAAATCCCGATTAGATTTTCAATTTCGGGCCTACCTTCAAGCTCCCCAAGGCTTGATGGCATATTAAAGGCGTCGGTTTTTGCTTTGCGGAATTTTCTTGCAATATTATCGGCATCATCGGTCAAATTAATGCGTGATAATTCAGCCGGATCAGATTTCGACATTTTCTTTTGACCATCTTGCAGGTTCATAACGCGAGAGGCAGGGCCACCAATCAATGGCTCTGGCAATGGGAAATAGTTTTTCGCCTTAAAATCATTATTGAAACGTGCGGCAATATCGCGCGCCAATTCAAGGTGTTGCTTTTGATCATCACCAACCGGAACATGGGTCGCTTTATAGGCAAGAATATCGGCGGCCATCAAAACCGGATATGCAAAGAGGCCAACTGACATACGCTCTGAATTTTCGCCGGCCTTGTCCTTAAATTGGGTCATGCGTTCGAGCCAACCCATGCGCGCCGTGCAATTTAATAACCACGCTAATTCGGCGTGCGCAGAAACCGCCGATTGCACAAATATAATCGATTTCTTGGGATCTATTCCCGCCGCAAGATAGGCCGCAGCAACCTCTCTGGTCTGAGCGACCAATTTCTTTGGATCCTGCGGAACGGTAATTGCATGCAAATCGACAACGCAAAACAGCGATTGCATTTCATGTTGCAAATCGACAAAGCGCTTTATCGCACCAAGGTAATTGCCAAGATGAATATTTGCGGTCGGCTGGACACCCGAAAATACGCGGGCATATTTAGGCTTTTGGGCGGCTTGTGTAGTTGTATTATCAATCATGGCGAGCTCTTTATTGCATTTTTGTTTGGATTGCAAAAAATAGATGAAGTGCAAAAAAGGTATCAATTTGAAATTAGGGCACTAAGGCCTATTTGTTAAAAATTATTGGAAAGCCAATAATTTTTACGCTTTCGCGCGCTCGCCCATGACTTTAATTCATGTTCTGTGCGACTAAAATATACAGATTTTGTGTCGAACGCTGGGATTGAGAATTGTCTCTGGGAATGCCATTATACAAATAGCCCCAAAAAGGGGCTAATTAAAATCTGGAAGTCATTAAGCAAACAAAGCGATTGTTGAAAATTATTGTCAAAACAATAATTTTCACACTTTCGTGCGCTCGCCCTTAGGGCTGCGCGACCAAATCATACATGATTTGTCGAACGCGGGGGAGTGAGAATTGTCTCTGGGAATGCCATTAAACAAATAGCCCCAAAAGGGGCTATTTGTTTAATGGCGCACCCAGAGCGATTCGAACGCCCGACCCCCAGATTCGTAGTCTGGTGCTCTATCCAGCTGAGCTA
>CAYTWK010000063.1:0-9028 GCA_964442095.1 uncultured Caulobacteraceae bacterium
AACCCCAACATCACGCACCGCTATACCTTCGGCAATAGTTTGCCCTGCGCAAACGACGTCCTTTACTTGGTATAGCGCGGCATGCATCGCAGGATACATTTTGGTTTGCACGCCAATAATTTCAATTTCTGGCTTTAGGTGCTTCGCGGCAATCGCAATGCCGGAAATAAGACCGCCGCCGCCAATCGGAACGACTAGACATTCGAGGCTGGGTTCAGCCTCAAGCATTTCAAAACCCAAAGTTCCTTGGCCAGCAATAACCAATTTATCATCAAACGGATGGACAAACACCAAATTTTCTTGGGCGCATAATTTATGGGCAAAGTCAAAAGCCTCGGCGAGAGTATCACCCTCTATGAGGACACGAGCGCCATGCTTTCGTGTATGCTCAATTTTGTTAAAGGGCGTGCCGCGCGGCATTACAATAGTGGCCGGAATTCCTAAGCGATTTGCATTATACGCAACGCCTTGGGCGTGATTTCCAGCAGACACAGCAATGACACCGCGCTTTTTTTCATCTTCTGAAAGCGCATTTAGGCGATTTAATGCACCACGTTCCTTGAAGCTTGCAGTAAATTGGAAATTTTCAAATTTCACCCAAACTTCTGCACCTGTGATTTCCGACAAAGTTCGCGAATATTGCATCGGCGTCTTAACAATATGCGCGCCGATTCGCTCACGGGCATGTTCGATGTCTTGAATAGATACAGGAAGTTTCTTTGTCATATATGCTCTTTTTTATGCCCCCCAATAGCTGCTCACTCATCTAGTGGCAAGAGTTTGCACCGTAAAATCTAAACTATGGGTATGTCATTAGTTGAACAAATAGCAGCATGCGACAGTTTGACGCTATTGCGAATGATTATCATTTACGTTAGACGACAATCAAACAAAATATATAGAAGTTTCGAATTACCCAAATGAAAAAATCAATAAAAAATATTGCAACCATCGCTTTGCTCACCTCCCCGAGCATTGCAATTGCGCAAAATGCGCCCATCCAAAGCGCCGAGACTGTTATCGTCATAGGTAAAGCATTTGGTTATGCTGCAAAAAATTCGGTGACGGCGACAAAGACCGATACAGCATTATTGGATATTCCCCAAAGCATAAATGTGATTGGCCGCAAACAAATCAAGGATCAGGCGCTTCATTCGATTGGTGAGCTTTTAAGGTATACTTCGGGCGCGACCGTTGGCCAAGGCGAAGGCAATCGCGATCAAATAACAATTCGCGGACAAAACACCACGGCGGATTTTTTCTTGGACGGCGTGCGCGATGATGTCCAATATTACCGGAGCCTCTATAATATTGAACGCGTGGAAATTCTAAAGGGTCCATATTCCATGATTTTTGGCCGCGGCGGCGGCGGCGGCATTATCAACCGCGTTCAAAAAGCACCAATTGCCAGTAAGAAATTCACTGATGTTTCATTTAGCGCAAATACTTTTGGAGCCTATGACTTTAATCTTGATTTAAACCAACCAATCAGCAGCGATAGTGCTTTTAGGATAAACGGCTTTTATGAAAAATTACAAAATCACCGCAAATATTTTAATGGCGAAAGATATGCCATTAATCCCTATATTGCAGGCAAGATAAACGAAGATTGGACAGCGGCGCTTTCTTATGAATATGTCTATGACGACCGCCTCGCCGATAGGGGCATTCCGTCTATGGCTGCAAAGCCTTTGGACATACATTATTCGGCATTTTTTGGCACGCCCGAAGTCAATAATTCATCGATTAAAGCACACATCGCAAAGTTTCGGCTTGATGGGAATTTAGCGCCAAATTTAAAAACCACTACCACAATCCTTTTTGGCGATTATGACAAAGCCTATACTAATGTTTACGCTAATGGACCTGCAAGCGCACCATTGGGAAATGTGGCGATGGCGGCATATACCGATCCTACCAAAAGGCAAAATTTTATAGCGCAAACCAATTTAATCTGGGACTTTGAACTAGGGCCGCTAAATAATAAGATTCTATTCGGCCTAGAACATGGCGAGCAGCAAACCAAAAACTCACGCCGCAATGGCGTTTTGTCGTCCTCAATACTAAATCTTTCTAACCCAATTTTCCCGAGCGTAAATTTTACAACTTTGGTGCGGAACACCAAATCAAATGTAGATTTTTCGGCAATTTATGCACAAAGCCAAATGAGCATCGGCAATTTTTGGGACATAGTTCTTGGGTTTCGATATGACGTATTTGAAATAAAGGGTCAGGATTATATTTCAAACCCTGTGCGCAATTTTGGTCGAAAAGACGAAGAAATCTCACCTAGAATTGGTTTTTTATACAAACCAAACGAAAATCTTCGCCTTTATGCAAGTTATTCTAAAAGCTTCCTCCCCCGCTCTGGAGAGCAATTCGCAAGCCTAAGCATTAGCCAAGAAAACCTCGCGCCAGAAGAATTTACAAATAAGGAATTTGGCGCAAAATGGGATATAACACCCGCACTTAGTTTAACTAGCGCAATCTTTGAACTGGTTAAGTCCAATGCCACCACTCCAAATCCGGCAAATCCGGCCCAGACCATTAATATTGGTGAGACCAGCACAAAGGGTTTTGAAATTGCGCTTTCCGGCAGCATTAGTGAAAATTGGCAAATCAGCACAAATTATTCGCACCAAGAAGCAGTCTTGATTGGCAATAAAAGCGTTAAATTAGCGCAAGTGCCAGAAAATCAATTTTCAATTTGGAACAAATATGACCTTTCGCCCGCATTTGGCCTTGGGATTGGCTATATTTATCAATCCGAACAATATGCAACGATTTATACCGGCACCAATACTACTGAATTGCCAGCATTTAATAGAATTGATGCGGCGCTTTTTTATAGATTTGATAATGGAATAAATGTCCAAATCAATTTTGAAAACCTTGCAAACACAAAATATTATTCGGACGCTCACAATAATAATAATATAACCCCTGGCGCACCATTTAATGCCCGATTTAGCATTTCGCGAAAATTTTAGTCGCGAATTTGGCGCACTAGCCTGATTTATCGATTAGGCCGCGTATGGCTTTGAGGCGCGGAGTTACCATCGGAATGGTCAGCATCGTGCTCATGACAGCCATCAAGAGGGTTGCGGTAAATGCTTGGTTTGAAATAACACCCTTATCAAGCAAAACATTTGTAAAGATAATCATTATTAGCGCCTTGGTTTGCAATAACCAGCCAATAATTGCTGCTTCACCCTTTTCCCATTTCAAAATCTTGCCGGCAATTTGAATGCCAAGCAATTTTCCCGAAACCGATGCAATCAAAAGTATGAAGGCGGCCGCGAAGACCAATATACCACCGACATCCCATTCGGTCCTAAGGCCCGTGCTAAGGAAGAATACTGGCATAATTATCAATAGAACATGGCTTCTGAACATATCCATTTTCTCTTGATTGAACCAATTATGATCGAGAACAACACCCGCCAAGAAAGCGCCTACCATATAATGAAGGCCGGCCCAGTCAGCGGCAAAGCCGCACGCCGCAAGCCAAATTAGGCTGACATACCATCTGTCGGTTTCGCTTATTGCACGCATCAATTTTCGCACCAAATAGGCAAGCAATACAAAGCCAATTAGAAACCCTATCTGGCGACCAACACGTTCCCAATCGAGCAATATTAAAGCGAGAACGCCCCAAATCGCTATATCATCAAGACTTGCATATCTAAGAATTCTTTGACCAATTGGGCGACGCAAAATGTCCAGCTTTTCCAAAAACAGGACCAAAATTGGCAAAGCGGTGACCGCACACGCCATGCCGATTCCCAAAACAAATTGCCAATCGTGCCCCTTTTCGCCAAGCCAGTCTTTAGAAATCTGTAACATTATGATTGCGGCAATCGCCCCGAATACCAATGGAACCCCTAAAGCAAGACCTGCGGTTATGCTGCTTTCGCGCCGATGTTCCCATGCCAATTTTAAATCAAGCTCTATGCCAGCGACAAAAACGAATAGCATCACTGCCCACCAAGCGACGCCGTTTAATGATTGAATGGTCTTGGGGTTAAAAACAAATTCGTAATATTGCGGGAAAAGCGCACCCAACACGCCTGGGCCAAGGATTATTCCGCAAATGATTTGCACAACAACCAATGGTGCAAAATAATCGGTTTTGAAAATTCGCCAAATCAAAAATGGAATAGTGAATATAATTAATAGCGCAATTAGAAATATCTCAGTCGGCGTAATATGCATCTAAATAAAGGGCCCCAATTGGTTATTTTTATCCCTTTATACTTAGAAATTTACGAACCGCAATAGTCCAATAATAAGGACAAATTGCAAAAATACCTATCCGACCAGAACCACGCCAACTAATACGGCCGCATAATGTATAGCAGCGCCGGCAATCACGTGCCCGTGCCAAATCGCGCGGCGAAATTTAAGGCGTTTCATCATATAAAAAATAGTCCCGACAGAATAAACAACGCCGCCAAGGGCCAACAAAATAGTAGCAGCAATAGGCATACCTTCGGCCATAGGCTTAATGGCGATCAAGGCCGCCCAACCCAAAGCCAAGTATAATACCACCCAAACCATTTTGCCAATTCCAGGCAAAAATAATTTTCCCAAAATACCAAGCCCAGCAATCCCCCAAATGACAGATGTCATTGAAATTGCCCAAGGGCCAGTAAGTGCTTGAGTTGTAAATGGCGTATAGCTTGCGGCAATCATTAAAAATATGCCTGCGTGATCCAATCGCCGAAGAAATGGTTGTAAATTTGGTTTTGCAAAATTATAGGCAAGCGAAAAACTAAGCATGCCAATTAGGCCCACTGCATAAATTGAAGTCGCCGCAACTTTTCCGACATATCCATAGGTAACCGCAAGGCCAAGAGCAACACCCCCGCCAAAGAGCGCCAATGCAAGGCCGGCAATATGAACTATTAAATCAGCTCTACGCGCCCAAAGCGTTGGATAATGTTCCTCAATAATATTCATATGAATTCCTATAATGGCAAATTGCGAATGTAAAATGACATAACAATATCAATTGCACCTTGTCACCTCAATTTTTATTCACGATTATTACAAATACATAAAGATAAACGGCCCCGCGCGAACGCGAAGCCGTCTTGTTTCCCCCACCAAAGGGATTTGGCTAGCGATTATTGTTCCGCTATACCGAAACTTTCAAAGATTTTAATCGAAAAGAGCGTCTAGATCTGCTTGGTTCAATACCTCTTCATCGCGGCCACCAAACATAGCATCAATCTCTTCTTGTTTTACTTCTGGGCCGTTCAAAGCTGGGCCATTGAGCAATAATTCTTTTTTGCGCTTTTGTTCCTCAGTAAGTGGAGCTTCGGCATCATCAACACCCATAATATGGGCAAAGCGCGAAATTCTATCTTCAATATGAGAAAGCGTATCGACAATTTTTTTGACGCGTTGACCAGTAATATCTTGGAATGAGCAAGCTTCGAAAATATCCATCATTTTTTCGCTTACCAGAGCCTGATAGGCATCATAATCGCTTGGGTCCGCAGACATTACCAATTCGGCAGCTTCCATAATTCTATGAGTTGCATCGGCAGTATTAGCAACAATCGCATCTAGCTCTTTACCCGCAGTTGGTATGCCGTCATTTTTTATATCATTGGGACGAAGTGCGGCAATCTCCGAACGTGTGCGGGAGATATATGCCGACAAATAACGCATTTCACCAGCGATACTTGAATCCATTGCACCAAAAAATGCGATCATTGCATCGCTCATTTGGCTTGCAAGATTTAATACTTCGCCGAGGCGAGGATCTTTTAAATCTGCATCTTTTAGCGAGCTGAGCGCTTCTCTAACTCGCAATACTACTTCTGGTGCTGCCATTTTCTTACCCTTTTTTTAAACCGCTTTTTGTTTTGCTAATTGGCTATGTTATATTTTTAGAAATCGCCCAAAACAGCAGAAATTTTCATTTTCAAAGTTGCAACATTAAATGGCTTGACGATGTAATTGTTTACGCCCGCTTTTTTTGCAGCAATAACGTTTTCGGTTTTAGATTCAGCTGTAACCATAATGAAAGGCGTTGATTTTAGCTCTTCAGTCGAGCGAACCTCACGCAATAGCTCATATCCGGTCATAGGCTCCATGTTCCAGTCGGAAATAACCAAACCATATTTCTTTGATTTGATTTTCGCCAATGCTTCTGTGCCGTCCGCAGCAGAATCAATATTATTAAAGCCCAATTGCTTCAAAAGGTTGCTAATAATGCGAACCATAGTCTGATAGTCATCAACCACAAGGACCGGGGCGTTCATATCAACTGCCATTTTTACTCTCCCATACCATTTTTCGGACAATGCCGTCTTAAAATCCTGTCTGCAGAGTGTTAATTGCAGACCTTGACCAAAAGCATTAAAACACAAGGGCGCTAAAAAATTATGAATCAAAATGCAAAAGGATAATTAAATTGCCAAATTCCGTCGGTGGCTATTATTTCAACGAGCTTGAAATAGGCCAAGTGTATGATTTTACAAAGATTATTACCAAAGAAGATGTGCATATTTTTGCACAAGCAACTGGTGATAATAACCCGATTCACCTTGATGAAGACTATGCGAAGACCACAATCTTTGGTGAATGTATCGCTCATGGCATATTGACAGCAGGTGTCGTTTCTTCGGTAATTGGCACCAAAATGCCGGGGCCAGGCTGTATTTACATATCCCAAACAATGCAGTTTAAGCGGCCAGTAAAAATAGGCGCAGAGCTAAATATAAGGGTTGAAATTTTAACCAAGGACGAAAAAAGGAACTATGTAACAATTGCAACAAATGCAAATGTTAATGGAAAATCGGTTTTAACAGGTGAAGCGACTGTAATGGTTCCGAATGCCTAATATGGATATTAAATGAAAGTATTTTCGAACTTTGAAAAGCCGCCAAACGAAATAAAGGGCGCGTCTATTGCTATGGGCGCTTTTGATGGTATTCATTTGGGGCATAAGGCGCTGATAAAAAAGGCGAGTGAAATAGCCAATGGCGACACTCTTGGGCTTTTATTATTTGAACCACCGCCAAAATTATATTTCGCCAAAAACAGCCACGGCATGCGCATTGCTACGGGCCGCGTTACTGAAAAACTAGCGGCAAAGGCCGGCATAGAGGTTATTTTCACAATAAATTTTGATGACACTTTAGCGAATACAGCCGCTGAAGATTTCGTCAAAACCCATATTATAGAACAGATTTGTCCGAAGAATATAATTGTCGGCCACGATTTCGCCTATGGCAAAGGGCGTAGCGGAAATTCCGCAACCCTAAAGGAACAGTGCGAAAAGGCGGGCATTAATGTATATATTTTGGATCCCATAAATGATGAAAGCGGACAAAGAATATCGTCTTCGCGAATAAAAGAAGCGATTTCCAAGGGCGACATCAAACTAGCAAACAAAATGCTTGGCCATGCTTGGACAATTGAGGGCATAGTCGAGCACGGCCAGAAACTTGGGCGGCAATTGGGCTTTCCGACCGCAAACCTAAAACTTTATGAGCAGATAGAGCCACTTTTTGGTATTTATGCGGTGCGGGTCGATATTGGCGATAAGGTTTCTCGCATGGGCGTCGCAAATTTTGGTAGAACCCCAACAACGGGTATTAGGGATCCATTATTTGAGGTTCATATTCTAGATTTTAATCAAGATATATATGACAATAATATTTTTATCGAAATGATTGATTTTCTGCGCGAGGAAGAAAAATATCCCGGCCTAGATGAATTGGTTGCGCAAATAAAAATCGATGTGCAGAACGCGCGCGAGATTTTGAGTGCGATATAGTGTTTTTATACTTGCGGTAGTTTTTGCGTCTCTAGCTTTTGTATTCTCAATAGATCGCAACTGGCGGCCCAATACAATTGAAGATGCCAATCTAAATGAGATTTCGGGGCTTGTCGCCTCACATGCCTATAATGGTGTCTATTGGGGCATAAATGATAGTGCAAATGCCGCAATACTTTTTGCCCTAGACAAAAACGGAAAAGCGCGCGCAAGAATAAATGTTCGCGGCGGACCCTACCGCGATATAGAGGCATTGGGCTATGGCAATTGCACATTTGCCCCTAAATGTATTTATATTGCCGATATTGGCGACAATAGCCGCGAGCGACGCCGCATAAGAATTTTGATTATAAAAGAGCCTGAATTAAGCGCAATTGATGCGCAAATTTTACAAACCATCTATATTGACTATCCAAATGGTCCAAGAAATGCCGAAGCAATTATGATACGCCCCACCGACGGCGAAATCTTCATTATTGAAAAATTGGGTGGCAAAGAGCGACATAATAGCCCAATAATCTATAAAATTCCGCGGCCTAATCCAAATTTTACAGAGGCACGAGTAAAAGCAGAGCCAATCGCCGCAATTTCGAACCAAGCGAAAAACACAATAAGTCTTGGATCTATTACCGATGCTACCTTTTTAAATACGGGCAAAGGATTTTTTATACGCGATTATTCGAACCTTTATTATACCAATGAGCCAATCGAAAAAGGTAAGATAATAAATTTAGAAGCGATAAAAGCTCCATACATGCCGCAAAGTGAGGCCATCGCCGTTTCCAAAGATGATTCAGAGCTTGTAATTACATCCGAAGGAAGGCATTCGCATATCATAATTATGAAGATTGCCGAAATCATAAACAAAGACGCACGCGTTAAAGACAAAAATAAAAGGGAACAAAATGGGCGACCTTAATACAAATAATAAGTCAATAATTAATTGGGGTTTGATGGCACTTTTGATTATTTTGTGGGGCTCTGCCTATGCACTGAATGATATTGCGGTTAAAGCCTATAGCCCGATATGGGTGGTTGCTATGCGCCTTTGGAGCGGCGCTATTGCACTCGGCCTTGTTACTTTTTTTATGAAATTGAAACTTCCGCCGCTTTCGGACTTTAAGTCTTGGGCGGCAATGGCCGCGGCCGGCACAATGGGATCCTTATTGCCATTTTTCCTAATTGCCGAAGCGCAAACCAAAGTGCCATCGGCATTGGCATCGATTTATTTGT
>CAYTWK010000064.1:0-8954 GCA_964442095.1 uncultured Caulobacteraceae bacterium
AAATCGATAGATTCTGCCCTAAGTGCCGCCATTGAGAATGCGCCTTATTTGGCGCGTGCCTATTCACGCTTTGGTTCCATTATTGATGAATTGAAAACCAAAGATCCCAAATCGATTATATCTGAATTATTCATCGCGGCGCGCGCGGCCAAGAATTCGTCAATAAGTGATGCAGGGGTAATCTTGCGGCAAATAAAAACCAAACTACATTTGCTTTTGGCGATTTGCGACTTATCGGGCAAGTTAAAACTATTTGAGATTACCAATGCTCTATCGGATTATGCCGATATTTGCGTGCAAACCGCGCTCGATTTGTCGATTAATGACGCTGCGCCGCGCGATAAAGAAGCCTTTAAACAAGATGAAAACGGCAAGATTATTGTTCCTGGCCTTTTTATTATCGCAATGGGTAAACATGGCGCGCGCGAATTAAATTATTCGTCTGATATTGATTTAGCGGCCTTTTTCGAGCGCGACGCTTTTGACGAAAAATATCAAGGCGCGGCAAGTGCGATTTGTGTCAGAATTATTGGCGCAATTTCGCGCATTTTAGAGGAAGTAACTCCTGATAATTATGTGTTTCGCGTTGATTGGCGGCTGCGCCCCGATCCATCTTCTACGCCAATTGCGGTTTCAACGCGCTTTGCAGAATCCTATTATGAAAGCGTCGGCCAAAATTGGGAACGCGCAGCCTTTATAAAGGCACGTTGCATCGCTGGGTCGGAACACCATGCTAATAGCTTTTTGGAATATCTAACGCCATTTATTTGGCGAAAATATCTTGATTTTGCGGCTATAAATGATGTCGGCTCAATTTTGCGGCAAATCCATGCCGTAAGGCGGAGCGCTGATTTAGATAATCCTGCTTTTGACGTAAAGCTTGGGCGCGGCGGAATTAGGGAAATAGAATTTTTTGTGCAGACCCAGCAATTAATCTTGGGCGGGCGCGATAAATCTCTTCGATCGCGCGAAACTAAAAATAGTCTCGCAGCTTTGGCAAATGCAGGCCGCATAAATGACGAAGTTCGCAGTGATTTATTGGATGCGTATGTGTTTTTGCGCAATGTTGAACATCGTATTCAAATGCTCAATGATGAACAGACCCACGCCCTTAGCGAAGACAAAGAAATAAGAAATAGGGTTGCGATACTTTGCGGCTATAATTCCTTATCGGACTTTGACGCAGAGGTCCGCAAAGTTCGTGAAAACGTTAGAATGCACATAAAGGGGCTTTTCCCAGATAGTGCGCCGCTATCATCAAATATTGGCTCATTAGTATTTACGGGTGTGGAAAATGACAAGGAAACTTTGGAGACCATTCGCGGCCTTGGGTTTAAAGATCCAGAATATGTATCAAATACTATTCGCGGCTGGCATCATGGTAGAATTCGGGCAACCCGAACCGCACGGGCGCGCGAAATCCTCACGACTTTAACACCTAGCTTATTAGAGGCGATTGCGGCTTCTAATGATGCGGATATTGTATTTCGCCGCTTTGAAGACTTTTTCGCAGGGCTAAGTGCGGGTGTGCAAACCCTATCGCTCTTTAGTGCCGAAGAGCAAATTATGCAGCAGACTTGCATGACTTTGTCACTTAGTGAGAAATTGGCAAAATCATTGGCGCGCAAGCCGGCAATTCTTGATGCAATGCTTAGTCCTAGGTTTATGACTTTATTGGGCGATGACGCGCCTAATGAAAGAACTCAAACTCTAAAGGAATATTTATCAGCGACCGAAGATTTTGAAACTGCCCTTGATATTGCGCGCAGATTCCATCGCGAAGAAGCCTTCCGTATTGGTTTTCATACACTGCATCTTTATGCCGTTGAGGAGGACATAGGCAAAGCCTATAGCGATTTAGCAATTGCTTGTATTAATGGGCTTTTGCCTTTTGCGCTAAGAGAAGTAACTAAAGCGCATGGTGAATTTGACGGGGAGTTTGTGGTTTGCGGCTGGGGCAAGCTTGGGGGTCGCGAATTATCCGCAGATTCAGATTTAGATTTAATGCTAGTTTATGAACCAAAGGCGGGCGCCGAAGCGTCTAATGGCGCGCGCCCTCTAAGTGCGGAAAGCTATTATGCTAAATTAACGCAAAAATTGGTAATGGCACTATCTGCGCCCACCGCCGAGGGTGAATTATATGAAACTGATATGCAATTACGACCATCGGGCAAGAAAGGCCCTGTTGCGGTGCGTTTTTCCTCCTTTGTTTCATATTATGAAACCGAGGCTTGGGTATGGGAGTTTCAGGCGCTGACAAGGCTTTCGCCGCTTGCTGGTGATAAAGCATTGATGGAAAAAATCGAAATAGCGCGGCGCGAGGCGATTTGCCGTCCCCGTGCAAAGAAAGAAACTCTGCAAGATATTGTGCAAATGCGCGGCAAAATCAAAGACGCAATGAAACCGCGCGGTGATTGGGATCTAAAGCGCCTTGAAGGTGGCCTAATCGAATTAGAATTTTTTGCCCAAGCTATGCAATTGTTAAATGCCGATAAATATCCACAAATAATTTCGCAAAATACTTTGGCGGCGCTTGGGAAAATTGGTGAAGCGGGGCTTTTGGAAAAAGAGGATATAAATCGACTTTTTATGGCGGGGTCGTCTTTAAATAAAGTGCGGCAAATTTTGGCTCTGATAGCGGGCCCAGAGTTTGACGAAAAGAAAGCTACAGATAGTGCTCTTGCTGCTATCGCCCAAACACTCGGTGCACCCGATTTTAATAGTGCAAAAGCAATTTTAAAGGACGCACGCGCTATAATTGGGCAAAAATGGAATGAATTAGTCAAAAAATCCGAGGAAAATCCAGATTTTTAGCGCAAACCTGAACAAATTTCAGTTAGAGCGACGGAAAAAACGGGGCGTTAGGTTTAATTATTAGCTTGGAGAGATAATCCCTAACCTGAAAAAGGAATTTTAGTATGAAGTTTAGAAATATTCTAATCGCAACGAGCGCAATTTGCGCAATGGCTGTGCCGGCAATGGCGCAAAATGCGCAACAACCTGCACAAGGTGCGGGTCATTTTGACCGCATTGATACCAACCGCGATGGCGCAATTAGCCGCGATGAAGCACGCGCTGCACATGTCGCAAAATTCAATGAAATTGACGCAAATCGCGATAGTTTTTTAACCGCAGAAGAAATGCGCGCTAATCATGCCAGACATGGAATGGGTTCTCGCCAAGGAATGCGCGAAAGAATGGGCAAAATGCATGAGCAAAGAACCCAAAGATTCGATGCAGATAATAATGGAACCATTAGCCGCCAAGAATGGGAAAATGGCCCAACAAGAGAGCGTGAATTTGCCCAAAAAATGCATAAAGAGCGCTTTGACCAAATCGATACCAATAAAGATGGTCAATTAAGCCGTGAAGAGTTAAATGCCGCAAGAGCTTCTGGTCATGGGCGCATGAATGGCGGCGCAATGCAAGAACGTCGTATGCCGCCCCAAGGCCAAGGTATGCCGCAAAGGCCAAACCGCGCCGACACCAACAATGATGGTAAAGTTTCGCGCGCAGAATGGGACGTTATGCAAGACGGCATTTTCGCCGCTGGTGATTTGAACAAGGACGGCCGTATAACCCGCGAAGAAGCGGCGCAAGCGGCGCGTAATCGCCCTATGCGTGACGGCAAAATGCGCCAAGGCGGGCAGGGTGGGCAAATGTTCAAAACCGCGCCAAATTCTAGCACAAACTAGGGGTTTTCATGGCCGAGCCTTTGCTTTTTGACCCATTATTAGCCCATCTGAGGCGTGCTCTAAATGGAGATAAGCGCGAAGCGGAGGCTTTGGTGCGAAAAATTTCGCCCAAATTATTCAATTCAGCGTTTCGGATTGTTCAAAATGCTAATGACGCTGAAGAAATAGTGCAAGAAGCTCTGATAAGGCTTTGGAAAACTGGCCCCGAATGGAAAACTGGCCGCGCTTTGATTGAAACATGGGCTTATCGGGTGGTGATGAATTTGTGTTTTGATCGCCTTAAAAGCCAAAAGCGCTACATTTATGATGAAGCAGATGAGAATTTGCCCGACAATGCCCAAAGCGCTGAAAATGCTCTAATGTTCGGCGAAATCTCAAATGAGATTGACCGCGCGCTATTATCCCTGCCCCCGAGACAGCGCGCGGCAATCGTCCTAACCTATTTTGAAGGGCTTGGCGGTAAAGAGGCGGCTGCGGCTTTGGATACAAGTGTAGAGGCGGTCGAGTCTCTATTAGCGCGAGCGAAGAAATTCCTTCGCGCAGAATTAATAAAAAGCGAACCAGAAATATTAAACCAATTTGCCGCATTTGGCGCGGCTTAATAGTAAGTTTGAATAGAGTTAAGAAAATGCAGGATATTGAAATTAAGAATCTTTTGGCAAAAGCAGGGCCAGTTCCAGAATGCCCAACTGACAAATTTGTGGCGGCTTTTCACGCCCAGATGGACGAAGCCATTGTGCCAAATAATAGGCCCAAGTCTTCTTATTGGGGATATGGCGCAATTGCCGCGAGCCTTATTATTGCTTTTGGGGTTTTCTTTGCATTTCAAAACCAAATGCCGTTTAATAATGCACCGCAAGAAATCCAAACCGCAAGCATAAGTGATAATCCCGCCGACGAATTTGCGGCGGAATTAGTCGCAGATGATTATATTGAAGAAGTCGCTCAGACTAATGAATTATAGGTCTAATTCGTTCCAAACGCATATTTGATGCGCATTCCTACCACGGTTGCATTTGGTATGTTAGAATCTGCGCCCGGATTGACTATATATTGAATATCGCCTTGGATTGCCAAATTCTTGGTCAAATGGGTCGCATAAGTTAATTCATAATTGGTTTCATTGCCTTTTGAGCCTCCTAAAAATGCCCGCCCGTCATTGCTAATTCTACCGTCTGCGATTGCAAACCCTAGAACATCTTCCGAGCGAGAATTAAATAAGCCAGTATAGGTTAGGCCCGCGCCCCAATATTTGTCGATTATATTTATGCTCTTATCAGATACTCCGCCGCGTGCGAAAAATGCTAGTCTTTCACTCGCATTGACTTCGGCTTGTGCATACATTCCGCTATTTTTCTTGTCTGGCGCGCCAAGAAGGGTTGCGGTGGCATTGGAATATTTAAACCCGCCTAGAACAATTCGTCCTGCTTCACTGGTAATTTCGCCTTCGCCTACCCATAAAGTGCCGTCTTTTTTGCGCCACGCCAAATCAATTTTTGTTGGATCATTAGCATTACCAGGGTTGGCATCGAATGCGCCGCCGCGCAATGCAAAGCCGCGATTAAAGCGATATTGCGCCACAGCCCCAAGGCCCAATTGTGGAAAGATCGATGGACCATTATTTCCAGTTTGCGCAAAATTCGGGACTATTCCATGTGACGGATTGAGGAAAATTCCCGATACACCCGGCGCATCAAGCATAGTATTTAAATCGATTATGCCGGCCTTTAGCATAGCTGCGCCTTCGCCATCTATTTGACGGCCAAAATTATAAGACAACCATGCTTCGGACATATAAAACCCGGGTTCACCAGCCTCTATATTACTAATCCCTTGTAAATCACCGACACGGCGGCCACTGAAATTGCCACCATTATTATATATTACGCCGATAGTTCCACGTAATCCATTAAGGCGAGTGCCTGATCCATCGAAATCCACTTGGATAGTTGTATTATCAATATATCCGCCGGCCTGTGAAATGCCGCCTTCGACATTGGTCAAAAAATCCCCAACATAGGTTCCGCTAAAACTCCACGGACTAGATGGTTCAGATTGTGGTTCATTGTTTTGTGCAAAGGCTGCCGAAGCAAATAATGCTGTCGATAGGCCGATTGAAAGTATAAATTGTTTTGCCATTTTATGCTGCCTTTAATTTAGCGAAAAATTCGTCGGCGGTTTGACGAAGTCTTGAAGTGTGTTCAGCGACTTCGGATGCCGCTTGGCTTAATGATACTGATGCCGAACTTGCTTCTTTGGCGGATTCGCCAAGCATAAAGACGCGTTCATTTGCCGCGCCAGTGCCTTCTGAAACCATATTTGCATCTTGGGCAATTTGTGCGGTTGCTTCGCTCTGTTCAGATACCGAAGCGGCCGCTTGTTGCGATAATTGGTGCATTTCCTCGACCATCTTAATCAGCCCATTGACCGATGATTCAACATGGTCTGATGCATGTTTAATTGACGAAATCCGATTGGTAATGTCTTGGGTGGCACCGGCTGTTTGCGCCGCTAGAGTTTTTACTTCCGAAGCAACCACTGCAAAGCCTTTACCGGCTTCGCCTGCGCGCGCCGCTTCGATTGTAGCGTTAAGTGCCAATAGATTTGTTTGCGCGGCAACTTCTTCAATTAAAGCAACAACCGCGCTAATTTCGGCAACTGCTTGGGACAGAGAGCGCACTGAACTATCGGTATTTTGACCAAGGCTAACCGCATCGCTTGCTATCTTGGCCGATTGATCCATTTGGCCCGCTATCTGCTCCACGGTTGCCGTAAGCTCGGTGGTCGCTGCTGCAATCGAGCTAACACCATGGCTTGCTTCTTCTGAAGCATTTGTGGCCTCTTGGGTTAGGGATTCGGTTTGTTGAGCCATAGATCCCAATTGGCTGGCATTCGCTTGAAGCTCTTGTGATGTGCTAGAAAGTGTTACAAGGCTATCAGCAAGCATAGTTGCAAAGCTATTGGTTAATTCTTCTATATGGCGTGCGCGCGCTTCACGTTCGCTTTGTGAAAGCGCTTCGCGCTCCTCAAGCCTCTTGCGCTCTTGGGCATTTTCTTTGAATTTGGCGAAGGCTTTTGCCAATTGGCCAATTTCCCCACCTTTATCACTGTGCGGAGAATCGCCGTTCAAGTCACCATCAGCTAGCCGCTCTAAAGCTTCGGTAATATCGGCAATTGGTTTTGAAATCTGTTTACGCGCAAGGAATATAATGCCGCCAACAAATGCAATACCAAGCGCCAAAAGCGTCGCCATAATTATTTCAGAAAAGACGGCTTCATTATGGGCCTTTTTTTCGCCTTCGGCCGCAGTTTTCTCAACTACATCCGACAAAGCGCCCATTGCTTCTTCTAAATGTTCAAATTTCTCATTGAATGCAGGTAAATGCGCTCTTGTTGCTTCGACACTAATATTTGAAGCTTCACCAATTTTGCGCGCCGCTGCGAAATATTCATTAATTGGCTTATCTAATGCGTTTAATGCCGCAGTAATCTCGGGCGAACGCGATTGAGCTTTGGCATCATTGATTGCCTCGCTATAAGTCTTTATATGCTCATTAATGTCAGCATTTACTTCTTGCGGTGTTGAAATTCTAGTTAGTGGGTCAGCAGCCAAAACCGCATTTAGAGCATCAGCGCGAAGTCCATCATGCATCATATCGCCAGTCATGGCATCGCGCAGAATATTGGTCGAATTGACAGTTTCTTTCACGCCCTTTTCATAGGCAAAGGAAACGCCAAGGCCAACGCCGCAAGATACGGCAATTAATGCGAAAAGTGCCGCGCCAGTTACCATAACTTTTGAATTAATGCTCTCGAACTTCATAGTCTTCCCAATCCCGAATAAATATTGAATCTGCTAAATTGGGATAGGGAGTTTTAGTTAATTTTGCGCTAATGATGCGGAAAAATTGGGCTTTTATGCAATTTTAAATCGTGGAATTTGCACAAAAAAAGGGCGCTTATCGAAATAAGCGCCCAATTTTCGATATTTTGTGCTTTATATTAATAAACGCCTTGGCCAACTCCGCCGTCAACAAACATAGAAGAACGGAAAGTCATTGCTTGTTGTGATTGGCTTTGAGATTGTCTTTGGGTTTGCACTGTTTGTATGCGGGTCAAAGTGACATATTTAATCCCAGGGCCAAAGCGACGAAGAAGCGAACGCTCATTACAATTACGCTGTGTGATTTGCGCGGTGCAGATCATTTTGCCGCCTTTATATGAAAGTGCTTGACCTTTTTGGCAAGAAAGCGCAGTGCCGCCGTCGAATACAGCTTTACCATCAACCATTTTACCAACAGTCACTTCCATATGTGTGCCGGCCATACAGCGATAAACTTCGCCGTCAAATGTTGCGGCAACTTGCTCATCTGCATTTGGGCGCGACGCAGGGTGCGGTGTTCCTCTATCGTCCATGCAAACGGCGCGAATTGGCACGATTTCGGTAATAGTTTTTTGCTCGCTAATAGTTTCCATAGCCGCTTGAGCTTGGCCGCCAGCGCCGCCAACATTAAGCTCTATCATGCCAGGATTTGTGCCAGCGGGCATGTTATAAAAGCCGCCGCCGCCGCTATAATAAGATCCACCGCCGCTAAATCCGCCGCCATAGAAAACGCCGCCGCCGCCGCTATAAAAAGAATTACCGCCTACATTCACATTGGTGCCGCCAAAAGTTGAGCCACCAATATTATAGGTATTGCCGCCAATATTGTTTCCGCCAATATTAACGCCAAGGTTTGAGCCCGGAACAGTTACGCCCGGAACACCAATCACTTGGTTTGAAATAGTGCCACAGCAACCATTATTAGCACCGGATACAACCGGTATATTTGTTATGCCACCTGTAAAAGCGCCAGTTTTGCAACATTCCTGCGCAAATGCTGGTGCAGCAGCGAATAAAATTAATGCGCTTGATGCGGCTATGTATCGTTTTGAAACATTCATTTTCAGACTCCCCGAAAGTTACACCCCAAGCACGCAATTACCGTGCCATTTTCCCTTAGGAGGCGTAATTTCAACTCAAATGCCACAAAAACGTGTGGCACATTACGTGCAGCTCTATCAGCAAATTATCAAGAACTAGTTATCAAGGATTAAAAACTGATGTTTTATGCAGCTGCACACAAAGATTCGAAAATGCTTTTGGAATCATGGCGCGCAATAAATGGCTTAGAAGCTGACAAAGGCTCTAAAGATGCCTATGACAATATTCGCCAAACCAATGCGGCGGGCATTTCTTCGCGTCTTTTTATGGCCGTC
>CAYTWK010000065.1:0-8892 GCA_964442095.1 uncultured Caulobacteraceae bacterium
TCAAAAAATTGCTAAATTGGTTGAGAAAATTCTTCCCTGTGATGTTAGTGGCCTTGAAAGAGGACAAATTCGCTATACGCTTTTATTGAATGAAAATGGCGGCATTATTGATGATTTAATGGTCGCGCGCCCACCAAAGGATGACGGCCAAGGCAATCTTTATATTGTTGTAAACGCCGGTGGCAAAGAAGCTGATTTCGAGATTTTTAATGCTCTTGCCCCAAACGAAGCCGTGGTTCACCGCCTTGACGAGAATGCTTTGGTTGCGCTTCAGGGGCCAAAGGCAAAAGACACAATTGGCATTATAGCACCCGATGCTGGCAATCTAGATTTTATGACATTTGGTAAATTTGCGACCAAATTTGGCGATATTTTGATTTCGCGCTCAGGATATACCGGCGAAGATGGTTTTGAAATTCTTTTGCCCAAAGACAATGCTGTTGTGGCGGTCAATGAGTTATTATCAAATGAAAATATCAAGCCAATCGGCCTTGGCGCAAGGGATAGTTTGCGTCTAGAGGCAGGATTGTGTCTTTATGGGCATGATTTAGATGAGACCATTAGTCCAATCGAGGCTGGCCTTGCATGGACAATTCAAAAAAATCGCCGTGAAGCTGCTGATTTTAATGGCGCGGCGCGAATTATGGCTGAATTAGCTAATAAGCCAAGCCGCCGCCGTGTGGGTATTGCGTTTAGCGAGCGCGCTCCCGCCCGCGAAGGGACAATTATCAAAAATCTTGAAGGCCGTGATATCGGGATTGTAACATCGGGCGGCTTTGGGCCAAGCCTTAACGCGCCATTGGCAATGGGCTATGTTGAAACTGAATATTCTGCGATTGACACCGAAATCGACCTAATCGTCAGAGACACTCCAAGACGGGCGAAAATCTGCAAAATGCCGTTTGTGCCGCATAATTATTTTCGAAGAGCATAATTCAAACTTTAACCCCTTTTATCAGAATTTAGAAAGGCAACCAAGAATGACAAAATATACTGAAGACCACGAATGGATAAAACTCGATGGCGATATTGCAACTATTGGCATTAGTGTCCACGCCGCCGAACAATTGGGTGACGTAGTTTATGTCGAGCTACCTTCGTCTGGCAAAACTTTCAAAAAAGGCGATGCGATAGCAGTTGTCGAGAGCGTTAAAGCCGCATCAGATGTTTATGCGCCTGTATCTGGCGAAATTATTGAAGCGAACTCCGAGCTTGAAGGCGCGCCGCAAACTGTTAATGAAGATGCTGAAGGCGCTGGTTGGTTCGCAAAAATTAAAGTTAGCAATGCGTCAGAGTTAGACGGCCTAATGGATGAGGCCGCATACAGAGAATTTGTCAATAATCACTAGAGACTTCAGGAATAAAAATGCGATATTTGCCGCTTAATGAAAATGACCGCGCCTTAATGCGGGAGAAAATTGGGATTTCATCAATTGATGAATTATTTGGTGATATTCCCGAATTTGCGCGCCAAAATGCGCCGATTGCGAATTTGCCAAGCCATAAAACCGAGCTGGAGGTAAGTCGGCATCTCGGCGCCATGGCCGCAAAGAATACGCCAGCAGGGAGTGTTCCATTTTTTTGTGGGGCGGGGTCGTATCGCCACCATGTTCCTTCTAGTGTTGATCACATAATTCAACGTTCTGAATTTTTGACGACCTATACCCCATATCAGCCAGAAATTGCCCAAGGGACATTGCAAACTTTGTTTGAATTTCAAACCCAAGTAGCGCGGCTTTTGGAATGCGATATTGCCAATGCGTCTATGTATGATGGATCTACGGCTTGCGCTGAGGCTGTGGTAATGGCTGCGCGCATTACAAAGCGCAAGAAAATTATAGTTTCAGGCGGTATTCATCCCCATTATTTGGCGGCAACCGAAACTTTGGCTAAACATATTGGCCTCGAGATTATTGCTTTGCCCGCAGCGATTGACAATGAAGCTGGCGTTTTGGAGCATCTAGATGCGGATACGGCTGCCGTAGTTATATCGTGCCCCAACGTATTTGGTAGTGTTGGGGACTTATCCGATATTTGCCAAAAGTCGCAGGCTGCTGGCGCTTTAGCAATAGGTGTTTTCACTGAAGCTATGGCATTTGGCCTAATAGAGCCACTTGGCGCTATGGGGTGCGATATTGTTGTCGGCGAGGGTCAATCAATTGGTAATGCACTTAATTTTGGTGGCCCCTATGTTGGACTTTTTGCAACTCGCGAAAAATATTTGCGTCAAATGCCCGGGCGGCTTTGCGGCGAAACTATTGATTTAGATGGCAATAGGGGGTTTGTTCTTACACTTTCAACCCGCGAGCAACATATCCGCCGCGAAAAGGCAACCTCAAATATTTGCACAAATTCAGGGCTTTGCGCTCTTGCCTTTACTATTCATCTTAGCTTGATGGGTCAAAAAGGACTTACACAGATTGCGGCCAAGAACCATGAATTAGCGGTCGAAACTGCCGATGAATTGGCGAAGATTAAAGGCGTAAAAGTCCTTACCAAGGCATTTTTCAATGAATTTGCCGTGGAGCTTTCGGCAAATGCGTCTGAGATTGTTGAAAAAATGGCGGCCAGAGGCGTGCTTGGCGGCGTGCCATTTGCGCGTCTTATGCCAAAGACCCCCGATAATATGAAGAATATCCTATTGGTTGCAGTAACTGAAACTACGACCGAAGCCGATATTGCCGCATTAGCAAAAACATTAAAAGAGATTTTATAATGAGCATTGAAAGTATCTCAGGCGCTAAGGGCCTTTTACAAAAAACCGAACTTTTGTTTGAATATGGCGGTATTGAGAAATCGGGTGTTGATGTTGCCCCGCTTAAGGGCACGCCAAATCGCCTAGGTAATGCAAAGCGAAAGAATGCACCAAATCTTCCTGGGCTTTCCGAGCCAGAAACTATGCGCCATTATGTGCGCCTTTCGCAGCGCAATTATGCCATTGATTTAGGGCTTTTCCCGCTTGGTTCATGCACAATGAAGCATAATCCACGCCTAAATGAGGCAATGGCGCGGCTTGCGGGTTTTAGCGATATTCACCCATTGCAACCAATCTCCAGCGTGCAGGGTGCGTTGGAATTAATGAATGAATTATCACATTGGCTTGTCACCCTTACTGGCATGAAAGCAGTAGCATTATCGCCAAAAGCTGGCGCGCACGGTGAATTATGCGGCATGCTTGCGATACGGGCGGCGCTCGACGCAAAGGGCGAATTTGATCGTAAGCGCGTTTTAGTGCCAAAATCGGCGCATGGCACCAACCCCGCAACTGCGGCGCAATGTGGTTTTATTGTTGATGAAATTGAGCAAACCCATGATGGCCGCGTTGATGTCGCAGATTTCAAATCCAAACTTGGGCCCGATGTTGCCGCCGTGATGATTACTAATCCGAATACTTGCGGCCTTTTTGAGCCGCAAATAAAAGAAATCGCTGATGATATTCACGCTGCGGGCGGGTATTTTTATTGTGATGGCGCTAATTTCAATGCAATTGTCGGCAAAGTGAAAATTGGTGATTTAGGCGTTGATGCCATGCATATCAATCTTCATAAGACATTCTCAACTCCGCATGGCGGCGGTGGCCCTGGCTCTGGACCAACCGTGTTTTCTGATGCTTTGGCAAAATTTGCACCATTGCCGTTTGTGGTTAAAACCGATTCTGGATTTGACCTAATCGAGGATAGTGAAGGCGAGGGGGCAGATGCTTTCGGTCGTATGGTCGCTTTTCATGGTCAAATGGGAATGTATGTTCGCGCTCTCTCTTATATGCTTTCGCATGGTAATGATGGCCTCAAGCAAGTTTCAGAAGATGCGGTTTTGAATGCTAATTACATACTCGCAAGCCTAAAGGACGTTATGTCGCCGGCTTTTGATGGTTATTGCATGCACGAGGCTTTATTTGATGATAGCTTTCTCGAAGGGACGGGCGTCACCACGCTTGATTTTGCCAAAGCTATGATTGATGAAGGTTTTCACCCAATGACAATGTATTTCCCATTGGTTGTGCATGGGGCAATGTTGATTGAACCGACGGAAACCGAAAGCAAATATTCGCTTGATGAATTTATTAAATCGATGCGGGCTTTGGCTATTGCGGCAAAATCAAATGATAAATCGCGCTTTGAAAATGCGCCATTTAACGCACCTGCAAGGCGCCTTGATGAAACCCAAGCAGCGCGAAAACCTGTCCTAAAATTTACTGAAATTCAATAAAATAAGGGTTTTTGCTGCAATTAATTACAAAATGCTGCAGTTGCGAAAACGTCAATAGTTTTAATGGTTTAATACCCCAAACAGGCGAAACATTTGCGACATTTTGTAGCCTGTTTACGAGCGTGGGTTGCATACAAGACATTTTTGTGGTCTAAGGCGCGCCATGTCCAAAAGACTAAACGGTATCTTCAATACCCTCGCGCGTGATGCTGCGACCGTATTGGGGACTGTTTTCGCGCTAACAATCATTAGTTCAAGCGCGATTGCAGAGCCGATTACAGAACCTACTCCAGAGCAATCTTTTGTAGCGCCTGTATCAGCACAAGCCAAAGAACCATCTGTCCCGCAAGCTGCGCACGCGCACAATGCCGGATTTTCTGTTAGTGCAGCGCTTGATGCTGCTGCCTCTCAGCTTGCAGGAGTTGTATCTCCTGTAACTCATTTTATCAATGAAAAGCCAGAACCAGTCCCTAGCTCTCCTGAGCGGGATCGTGAGGTTCGTTGCCTCGCAGAGGCTATCTATTATGAAGCACGCGGTGAACCAGAGCGCGGCCAATTGGCTGTTGCAGAAGTCGTCGCAAACCGCGTTGAATCGCGTGCTTATCCAAATACTTTCTGCGGCGTTGTTCGCCAAAGAAGCCGTAATGTCTGCCAATTCTCATGGGCTTGCGATGGTCGCCGTGCGCCGCCGCGTGGCCTACAATGGGAAAGAGCCAATAATATAGCCGAGCGTGTTGTTGATGGCTGGAAGCCAAATGTTGTAGGAAACGCAATGTATTTCCACGCAAATTATGTTTCCCCGTCTTGGTCACGTGTCTTTAGACGCGTTGCCCGTATCGGAACTCATTCGTTCTATTCTGGTAGATAATTATCAATAGTTTTAACCAAAGCCCCTGCCAAAAGCAGGGGTTTTTTTATTGCGAATATTGTAATGCATTAGCATGGTCGAAAACGAACAAAGAAACACACGTATAAAGCAATTGCGGTTTCGCGCATGGCGCAGAGGCTTCAGAGAGCATGATTTTCTAATGGGCACTTACGCCGACGAAAATCTTGATAATTTAGGCGATAATGAACTTGATCAATTTGATGCCCTTTTGAACGAGCAGGATTGGGATGTCTATTATTGGATAATTGGCCAAAGACAAGCGCCAAAGGAATTTGAAGGAAGTGTTTTAAAATCACTCCAAAGCTTTGCGAGCTTAAAAAAGACCTTATGGGATGGCGAAGTTAATTCTTAAGTGATTTTTGGCTATTCCATTTCGTGCAAATTGGCCTAAAAGCCACAAACTTATTATGACGCCGCAATTTCAAGACATATTATTAAACATGCAAGGCTCTATCACAATAGAGCAAACGGCCTCTGGCGCTGATGCCATGGTGGTTGCGCATACATGCGCCAATTTTAATGGCGTTTGCCTATATATAGCGAGCGATGATGCTTCGGCGCAAAAATTTGCCAATAGTTTGCGATTTTTCGCGCCCAAGGCCGAGATTTTGCGTTTTCCGGCTTGGGATTGTTTGCCCTATGATAGATTATCCCCAGCAAGTGAAATAGCGGCAACACGGCTTGCGACTTTATCGGCTTTGGCGCGCCGAAAACCAAATGACGGCTCGATAATTGTCATAAGCACCGCATCAGCAATAATGCAAAGAACAATCCCGAGGCAGCGAATATTAAATTTGGGCTTTGCGGCAAAACCCGGCCTTGATTTAGATGTCGAGGCGCTTGGGGCTTATTTAACCGCAAATGGCTATAATAGAGCTGCAATTGTGCGCGAAAGGGGCGAATATGCAATGCGCGGCGGCGTCATTGATTTATATCCGCCGCAATTAGATTTGCCGGTGCGCCTTGATTTGTTTGGCGATAATCTTGAAAGTATTCGCACTTTTGACCCCGAGACGCAAAGGTCAGTAAAGCAATTACATTCGCTTTCATTGGTTCCGGTGTGCGAAGCAATTTTAGACAATGAGGGGGTTAGCCTATTTCGCAAGCGCTATCTCGAACATTTTGGCGCGCCGCAAGGTGATAGCCTTTATGAAAGCGTCAGCTCGCGAATTCGTAAGTCTGGCATGGAGCATTGGCTACCGCTATTTCATGAAAAGCTTGAAACCATTTTTGACTATTTAAGTGAAAACCCGCTTTTATTCCTAGAGCATGGTGCGCAAAATAGCTTTGATGAGCGCCAAAAACTTATAAATGATTATTATGAAGCAAGGCTCGCCCCAGTTCCAAAGGGTTCTAGTGTTTACAATGCCCTGCCGCCAGACCGCTTGTACCTTGAAATTGATGAGCTAAACAAGAATATAGGCAAACAAAATGCGCGCTGGTTTTCACCATTTTCAACCGGCGCGGCGACAGGCACAATTAGTGCGAATACCAAGCCTGCATACAATTTCGCCCTAGAGCGCAAGGACGGTAGTATAAACATTTATGAAGCGCTTCATAAATATACCCAAACGCTCCTATTACAGGGTAAAAAGCCAATAATCGCGGCCTGGAGCGAGGGGAGCGCCCAAAGACTATCCCACGTCCTAGAAGAGCATGGAATGGATAAATTATTTCCGCTCCCCAATGCTGATGCAATTGGGCACATTCCAAATGGCGCAATCGGGCTTGCGGTTCTCGCGCTTGAAAATGGTTTTGAATATGATGATGTCGTTATCATAAGTGAGCAAGACATTCTCGGGGAGCGTTTGGGCGGTGCGCGCCGCCGCCGCAAATCGAGCAATTTCTTAGCGGAAGCCGCATCGCTTAGTTCGGGCGATTTGGTGGTCCATGTCGATCATGGAATTGGCCGATATGAAGGTTTAAAAACTCTCGAAGTGATGGGCGCACCGCATGATTGCCTAGAATTGATTTATTCGGGCGGCGATAAATTATATTTGCCAGTTGAAAATATCGATTTGGTTTCGCGCTATGGCAATGATGCCGCCGATGCTCTTTTAGATAAATTGGGCGGCGTGGCGTGGCAAAGCCGCAAAGCCCGCGCCAAAAGGCGCCTATTAGATATGGCTGCTGGTCTTATTGCGATTGCCGCCAAACGCGCTAGCCAATATGCCGAAGAAATGCGGCCCGAACGCGGTCTGTTTGATGAATTCTGCGCTAAATTCCCGTATGATGAAACTGATGATCAAATGCACGCCATTGAGGATGTATTAGCCGATTTAGCGGGCGGCCAGCCTATGGATAGGCTTATTTGCGGCGATGTTGGTTTTGGCAAAACCGAAGTTGCATTGCGGGCGGCCTTTGTGGTGGCGATGGCGGGCCGTCAAGTCGCGGTAGTTTGCCCAACAACACTTTTGGCGCGGCAGCACTTTTTGACTTTCACTGATCGCTTTAAAGGCTGGCCAGTTCGGGTGCGCCAATTATCGCGCCTTATTGGCTCTAAAGAAGCCGCTGAAACCCGTAGTAATCTAAAAGACGGTCGCCTTGAAATTGTAGTTGGAACCCATGCCGTTCTTTCAAATCAAGTTGAGTTTCAAGATTTGGGACTTGTGATAGTTGATGAAGAGCAGCATTTCGGGGTTAAACACAAAGAGCGCTTAAAAGAATTGCGCTCGGATACACATTTCCTAACTCTAACCGCGACCCCAATCCCTAGAACTCTACAAATGTCATTGTCGGGTATTCGTGAAATGTCGATTATCGCAACGCCGCCCGTAGATAGGCTTGCGGTTCGCACTTATGTAACGCCTTGGGATGCCGTAACTATTCGCGAAGCTATTTTGCGCGAGAAATATCGTGGTGGCCAAAGTTTCATTGTTGCGCCACGAATTGAGCATTTAGAAAAAATCCAAGAATTTTTGCGTGATAATGTCCCTGAAATTAAGTTTAGAACTGCCCATGGGCAAATGCCGCCCACCGAATTAGAACCCATTATAAACACCTTTTATGACGGCGAATTTGATGTATTGCTTTCAACCACAATAGTTGAATCTGGCCTTGATATACCGCGCGCAAATACACTAATTGTTTGGCGCGCCGATATGCTAGGATTGGCAGCGACCTATCAATTGCGCGGCAGAGTAGGGCGCTCGAAAGCGCGTGCCTATGCCTATTTGACTATCCCTGAAAGTTTCGCAATCACACCGCAAGCCGAAAAGCGCCTTAAGATACTTCAATCGCTCGATAGTTTGGGTTCAGGCTTTATTCTGGCAAGCCACGATTTAGATATGCGCGGCGGCGGCAATTTATTGGGCGATGAGCAATCAGGCCAAATAAAGGAAGTTGGGGTTGAATTATATCAACAAATGCTCGAGGAGGCAGTTGCAGAACTTCGTCAAGGTGATGATTATGTTTCGTCAAAATCATGGTCACCAAGTATTTCTATTGGTGTTTCGGTCCTTATACCGGAAGATTATGTTACGGATCTGAATTTAAGGCTCGCACTATATCGGCGCTTATCGGAGCTTAAAACCGACCAAGAACGTGATGGATTTGCTGCTGAACTAGTTGATAGATTTGGCGCATTGCCTTTAGAGGTCAATCATTTAATCGAAGTTGCTGGCCTAAAGGCGCAATGTCGTGCGGCGGGCGTTGAGAAACTAAACATAACGCCAAATGGTGCAATTTTGACATTCAGGGAAGAAATTGCGCCTGATCCAATGCGTCTTATTCAAATGGTGCAAGGTGCGCCCGCAATTTATAGATTGCGGCCGGATGGCAAATTTATGGTGAAT
>CAYTWK010000066.1:0-8880 GCA_964442095.1 uncultured Caulobacteraceae bacterium
GCCTGAAATTACATAGCTTGTACCTGATGCTACGAATGTACTCGTAGCTTGTTGGGCGGCGGCTTGATTTCCGGAATTGCGATTGCCGCGAAGCACTTAAAGCCAGAAATAGAAATTATTGGCGTGCAAACCAAAATGTATCCGGCGATGCATGCGGCGCTATACCAAGTAAAGGACGTTGTTTGTGCAGGACAAACTATTGCCGAAGGTATAGCGGTGCGTGATGTTGGGGTTCTAACCCAGCAAATTGTCGAAGAATTGGTTTCGCAAATTGTTTTGGTCGATGAAGATGAAATCGAACAGGCAATAACTCTATTTTGCAATGTAGAGAAAACTATTTCCGAAGGTGCTGGCGCGGCAGGGCTTGCCGCATTGATGGCTCACAAAGAGCTGTTTAAAGGGCGCAGAGTGGGCATTGTATTATGCGGCGGTAACATAGATACTCGGCTTTTGGCATCGGTTTTGACGCGCTCGCTCGTCCGCGAGGAGCGAATTGTCCGCTTAAGAATAATTGGTGATGATCGCCCCGGCCTTTTGGCGCGGGTTGCCTCAATCATTGGCGAAACCGGCGGAAACATAATTGAAGTATTTCATAATCGCCTTGCGCTTGATGTTCCTGCAAAGGGTGCAGAATTTGACATTATGGTAGAAAGCCGCGATGCAAATCACACACAGGATATAGTGAAGGCTCTAACGGATGCGGGTTATCCTCCGCGCCCAAATGTTTAAAATGATAAGTTTAGTAACAAAGAGGCACTTTCAATAATGGTATCAATTAGAAAAATATCACTATGTTTGGCAATAATGCCAATTTTTGTTATTTCTGCTTGCGGGCCCAAAGTCCAAGAAGAGAGCGCTCAACAAGTTAGTGCGAATACTGCCGCCAATCTTAAAATGGCCGACGAATTTCACGCTAAAAACAAGAATGCGCCGGGCGTTATTACTACAAAGAGCGGCCTCCAATATGCCATAATTAATTCTGGTCCAAAGACTGGAAAGACGCCATCATACAATTCGATTGTCAGAGTAAATTATGAAGGCAAATTGCTCGATGGCACTATTTTCGATAGTTCGTACCAAAGGGGTCAAACGGCGGAGTTTGCGCTTGATGAATTAATTCCAGCATGGACCGAAGCCCTGCAATTAATGCGCCCAGGCGACGAATGGACAATTTGGGTCCATCCTTCAATTGGTTATGGCGATCTTGGCATGCCCCCCGGCTGTGAACGGTTTAAAATGCAATGCCAAATTCCACCTAATTCGCTTTTGGTGTTTAAAATGCGCCTAGAATCCATTGTTGGCGGTGATTCAGGCGCAATCGAGATTACGCCATCAGATGCCAAAGATGGGCATGGGGAAATCAAATAGAATGAAGCAAATGCATGGCAAATTTGCAGAAAATGAAACCAGAACCGCTATTGATTTGCTTGCAAAACTTGTATCATTCGATACCACTTCGCGTAATTCAAATCTCGAACTTATTAATTGGGTTAAAACCTATCTCGACGGTTTTGGTGCAAAGATAAGCCTAATTGAAAATGAAGACGGCACCAAGTCCAATCTGATTGCGGCTTTCGGGCCAGATGCTAATGGCGGTATCGTGCTTTCTGGCCATAGCGATGTTGTCCCGATTGATGATCAAGATTGGGATAGCGATCCATGGATTTTACGCGAAGATGGCGGAAAATTATATGGTCGCGGCACTGCGGATATGAAAGGCTTTTCGGCATGCGTCCTTGCCTTGGTGTCGCAGATTGCAGCCGCAAATCTAAAGCGTCCAATCTATTACGCCCTTAGCTATGATGAAGAAGTCGGCTGCACCGGTGCGCCGCCAATGATTGATTATCTGGCCCAAAACTATCCGCCAATCGATGCCTGTATAGTTGGCGAACCTACGGACATGAAAGTAGTATCTGCGCATAAGGGAGTTACGACTTTCAAGGTTGAAATTGTAGGTCAAGAAGCCCATTCAAGCCGAACCGATAAAGGCGCATCGGCAATTATGGCGGCAATCCCAATTTTAAATCTTATCGATAATCTTGGTCGTGAACTGTCAAATCCCGATAGTATTTTTGAGCCAAAGGGCACGAGCCTAACAATTGGCAATATCAATGGTGGGACCGCATTCAATATATTAGCTGCTAATTGTAGCTTTGTATTTGATATTCGTTTCGAACCCGATTTGGACATAGAGCCGATTATTCAAAGAATAGCGGAATGTGTCGATATGGTCGATAGCGACCTAAAGGCAAGATTTCCAAATTGCGGCGCAAAACTTACGCAATTATCTTTTGTTGAGGGGCTTGCACTTGATGTTAATTCAAAGGCTGAACAAATCGCCCGTGCGATAAATGGGGATAATGAAATAATCGCTGTATCATATGCGGCGGAGGCTGGCCTATTCCAATCGCGCAAAATTCCGACAATTATTTGTGGTCCAGGTTCTATTTTGGACGCGCATCAGCCCAATGAATATATTGCTATAAGCGAAATTGAAAAGTGTTTGGAATTTCTAAAAGAGATTATTTTGCGCCAATGCCAGCCATAATATGATCCATTACGCCATCAAGTTCTTTCTTTAGATAATCAATATTATGGCAGCCATGTAATTGCGGATAGCGATATTTCATGGTCGCGCATTGCAATACTTCGGCGGTCCAATTTACGTTTTCCAACTCTCTGATTGTTCCCTCTTTGATGCCATCATTTAGGATTTTGGTCAAAAATTCGCGCTCATTTGCCAAAACACTATTGGCATATTCGGGCCTTTGCGAAATAATTGCTTGGGCTACTTCAAAGACTTTGTTGCTTTCGGCAATTTTATTAAATGTGATTTCCAATACACTTTGGGCGAATATTCTAAGCCGCTCTGGCGCTGGCTTTTTTAATTCGGAAATCTGCGCAAGAAATTTATAGCCATCTTCTTCATGTTCTACCGCAATAGCTTCGGCAATGTCGAGTTTTGACGGGAAAAACCGATATAAATTACCGGTGGACATTTTTAGATCACGCGCAATTTCCGCCATTGTGGTCTTATTATAGCCATAATGCATGAAGCGTTTTGATGCCGCTTCAAGGATTTGCATAGATGTTTCTTGCTTTTTCAAACTATATGTCCCAAAAATCTTTTTGAGATACTACATTTAATTGATTGAACGGTCAATTCAGTGTTCATTTATTTATTATGCTTTGGGGGGCTAATGTCAAAAACAACTATCGGGGTTCTTGGTGGTGGCGCTTGGGGAACAGCGCTTGCGCAGGTTGCTGCCTTTGCGGGTAATGATGTTTTGCTTTGGGCATTGGAAACCGATGTAGTCCAAGAGATTAATCAAAGCCAAAGAAACACCAAATTCCTTCCCAATATTACCCTAAGCGATAAAATCAAAGCCACCAATGATTTATCGCAATTGGGCAATCTTGAGGCAGTGCTTTCGGTGGTTCCAGCGCAATTCACGCGACAAACGCTTTTGCAATTTGCGCCTTTTGCACGCGCAGGTTTGCCAATCGCTTTGTGCTCGAAAGGCATAGAGCAATCGAGCATGAAATTCATGACCGATGTTGTTCATGAAACCATGCCCAATGCGATTCCGGTGGTAATCTCGGGCCCAAGTTTTGCCAAAGATGTTGCCATTGGCCTACCGACTGCGGTTACTTTGGCCTGTGAAGATAAAGCAATTGGTGAAAAGCTAATCTCGCTTTTGGGCATATCGACTTTTAGGCCATATTGGGTCGGCGATCTAATCGGTGCCGAAATTGGCGGTGCAGTTAAAAATGTTCTTGCGATTGCCTGCGGCATGGCCGAGGGGCGAAAGCTTGGCGAAAGCGCGCGCGCGGCTTTGATTACGCGCGGCTTTGCTGAAATGACGCGCCTTGGGGTTAAGCTTGGGGCAAAGCCTGAAACACTTATGGGGCTTTGCGGGCTTGGGGATCTAGTTCTAACCTGTTCATCTACCAGTTCGCGCAATTTTTCATTGGGTAAAGCAATCGGTGAGGGGCAAAGCATTGCTGAGGCATTATCAGGCAAATTATCTGTTGCCGAAGGCGCGGCCACTGCGCCAGCTTTAGCCGAGCTTGCACAACGCGAAAACATTGAAATGCCGATTTGCCAAGCAGTTAATGCAATACTTTCGGGGAAAATTGCTTTTGATGCCGCGTTTGACGCGCTATTAAACCGCCCATTTAGAGAAGAGGGCCTATAATGCCGCACTTTTTAATTCAATGCTTTGATAAAGAAAATTCGTTTGAATTGCGGATGGAAACTCGTCCCGCTCATCTTGATTATGTGAAAAGTTTTGGCGTTGCCGTAAAAATTGCAGGGCCAATTCTTGATGAAAACCAAAAGCCCAAAGGCTCGTGCTTTATAATTGAACTCAAGGATTTGGCCGCCGCAAGTGATTTTGTGGCAAACGATCCCTATCAAATGGCGGGGCTTTTTGCGCGCCATTCAATAGAAGTGTTTAATCCAGTTGTTGGACAATGGGCAGGCTAATACTTGCCACATTATATTACGAAGTGAATCCTATCAAAACCGCAATAGTTTTGCATATCTAACTTGTGGCAATGCTTTAAGTTCCGCCATCAATGCATCTGGAATTTCGCTATCAACGCCAACCATTGCAATAGCGTCTTTGCCTTCTTCTTCGCGGCCCAAATGGAAAGTCGCAATGTTTACGCCAGCATTCGCGAGCATGGTTCCAAGTGCGCCAATAAAGCCAGGCTTATCGCTATTATTGATAAAGAGCATTAGTGGGTGGAAATGCGCCTCTAGATCCATGCCTTTGACTTCGACGATTTTTGCGTGCCCTGCGACAATTGTTCCAGCGATTGTGCGCCATTTGCCTTCGGTTTGGACTTTTACACGAATTAGAGTGTCGTAGATTGGCGAAGTTTCGCGCTTTGATTCTGTCAATGGCGTGCCGCGCTCTTTTAGGATTGCTGGCGCGGATACCATATTGATTTCGGCTAATAATGGGCGAAGAACGCCCGCCAAGGCCGCCGAAGTCAAAGGCGCAGTATTTAGTTTGGTCACATCGCCTTCATATTCAATTTCGATTGCTTCTAAACCGCCATCAACAACCTGTCCGGCAAACGCGCCAAGTTTTTCAGCCAATGCCACAAGTGGTTTTAATTTTGGCGCCTCTTCTGCTGTGATTGATGGCGTATTAAGCGCGTTGGTAACTGCGCCGCTAATAAGGTAGTCGGCGATTTGCTCGGCCACTTGTAGGGCGACATTCTCTTGCGCTTCAGTGGTTGATGCACCAAGGTGCGGTGTCGCCGTAAAATTTGGGCAGCCAAACAATACGTTTTCTTTAGCTGGTTCGGTGGTGAACACATCGAACGCAGCAGCACCAACTTGGCCGTTATTTAGTGCTTCTGCTAAAGCCTCTTCATCAACCAAACCGCCACGTGCGCAGTTCACGATTATGACGCCTTTCTTGCACTTTGCGATTGCCTCGCGCGAAACTATGTTTTTAGTTTTTTCGGTCATTGGCACATGAAGCGTGATAGCATCTGCTCTTGCGAAAATTTCATCGAGTTCGACTTTTTCAACGCCAATTTGCAATGCGCGCTCTTGCGATAAAAATGGGTCGTATGCAATGACTTTCATTTTTAAGCCCAGCGCTCTATCGGCGACAATCGATCCGATATTGCCACAGCCGATTAGGCCCAAAGTTTTTGCGAAAAGCTCGACGCCGTTAAACCGGTTTTTTTCCCATTTTCCAGCTTGCGTAGATGCATCCGCCGCGCCAATTTGGCGTGAAGCCGCAAACAATAGCGCGATTGCGTGCTCCGCTGTGGTAATGGCATTGCCAAAAGGCGTATTCATAACAATAACGCCGCGCTTGGTTGCCTCGGGAATTACAACATTATCAACGCCAATTCCCGCGCGACCAATTACTTTAAGGTTTGTCGCGGCCGCCAAAACATCGGCATCAACTTTTGTATTAGAGCGTATCGCAAGGCCAGAATATTCGCCGATGATTGCGATCAACTCATCTTTGGAAAGCCCAGGTTTATAATCAACGGTGACACCTCGGCGGGTAAAAATATCAATGGCGGCTTGCGAAATTTTATCTGAAATAAGAACTTTGGTCATATTGTTTTCTCGTTATATCTGTAAATTACTAGAATTGTGTTTTCTCCTTACCCGCTTGCGGGGAAGGTGGCGCGCGCAAAGCGCGTGACGGAAGGGGTTTAAAGCTTGCCAACCTCTGTCTCAAAGGCCCAATCGAGCCATGGCAGAAGTGCTTCAATATCTTTGGTGTCAACAGTTGCGCCGCACCAAATCCGTAGCCCAGGAGGGGCCGAGCGGTAGCCGCCAACATCAAGCGCAGCACCGGCTTTTTCAAGAGTGCCCGCAAGGGCTTTAGCGAATGCCTCTTGGCCATCGCTATCAAGACTGGTTACGCGGGTATCAACAACTTTTATGCAAACGCTTGTGTTTGATTTGGTATCATCGCGCGCGGAGAGGTTTGCCACCCAATCGGTTTTGGCAATCCAGCCTTCGATGGCCGCCAAATTGGCATCGGCGCGCGCCATCAAACCTTCTAGGCCACCAACAGATTTTGCCCATAAAAGAGCGTCGATATAATCTTCAACCGCGAGCATTGATGGCGTATTAATAGTTTCGCCTTTGAAAATACCCTCGATTAATTTGCCGCCCTTTGTCAGACGGAAAATCTTCGGCAAAGGCCATGAAGGGCTATAGCTCTCTAGGCGCTCCACGGCGCGCGGGCTAAGGACTAGAATTCCATGACCACCCTCAGAGCCCAAGGCTTTTTGCCAAGATAAAGTGGTTACATCGAGCTTTGCCCAATCCAAATCTTGGGCAAATGCGCCAGAGGTGGCATCGCAAATCGTAAGCCCTTCGCGGGTTTCCGAAATCCAATCGGCATTGGGCACGCGCACGCCGGAAGTCGTGCCATTCCATGTAAAGACAACATCATGGGTCCCTGTTGGGATTGCGGCTAAATCAGGAATATCGCCATAACCAGCCTTGATTACAAGCGGATCTAATTTCAATTGTTTGACGATATCGGTGACCCATTCTTCGCCAAAGCTTTCCCATGCCACAACCGCAACCGGTTTTGGCCCAAGCAAAGACCAAAGCGCGGCCTCTATGGCGCCAGTATCCGAGGCGGGCATAATGCCAATTCTATAATCGGCAGGAATTTGTAAAACTTCGCGGGTTAAATCAATCGCCAAGCCAAGGCGGCTTTTACCGATTTTTGAGCGGTGCGAGCGGCCAAGCGATTCGGTGGCCAATGCATCCGCGGACCAGCCGGGGCGCTTTTTTGTAGGCCCAGATGAAAATCTAGGGTCTTTTGGCAAGATTGTAGGGGGAGTTTGCGCGCCAATAATTCCGCCAGCGCCGGCGTTTGTTTCATTTGTCATAATAGTCATCCTCTCAGATGAGCGCCCTACGGTGGGATAGGGTGGCCCGAGGGTGCGTATACAGAAGATTGAGAGGGGATGCAAGTGCTCAAGTGCCGCTTGAAATTAATTTCTCGGTAAGCCGTCATCCACAAGTATCACATTTTCCAATAGCGAAGCTGCATCGCGGCAGAACCCTGAATAGTCTTTTATGAACCTTATCAATAAAACCGCCGCTGCAAATAGTGACATGTATATTGAAGTAAGCGAAAAGAGAGAAATCAAAAATATTACATTGACCATAAGCCAATAGGGATAGCCGATTTTCAAATTGGCTATAATTTCATTTGGTCTATACTCTAGTTTGCAAACTAATGTTGGGAATAATTGTTGTAAAAGAGATTTCTTTTTAATTATTATCTCATCGCCTAAAAAGCTTCCGTAATAGTCTTTGTCGTTTTGGTTGGCTGAAAATATCCAATAGGCGGTTTCCACTTCGCGATTGAAATTATGAACTATCAAATCTCTTGAAACGTTTGTTATTATTTTCTTTCGCGTAAGCGGTAATATTGCATTTATCATTTTGCAAATTTTCTTGCTTTGCGGCCCTTCATATATGCTGGCATTTTATCGGCAATCCGGAAATAAAGTTCGATAATGAATGCAAACCCAAGAAAATATAAAGAGTCAAAAACGTTTATGAAGTAATCTATTAACGGCGAGGCTATTTTCATCAAAAATTGAATTGTCGAATTGTCGCTTTTGGGCATAAATTCGGCATAGATGTCAGAATTCGCCATAACGGATTCTGGAGTAATATTAAAAAAAAGCCCCTCCGTGCTTTGTTTTAAAACCCCCAAAAAATAAATGAAATCATTCAGGAACATAAAAATGCAAATCAGCAATATTAATTGGGTTGCTATATTAAGACGTGAAAAGCGATTAATAATGCTAGTTTTCATAGTTTCACTCTGGTGGATTTTCTATTGCCGCAAGGATTTTACGAAGCAATTCAATAATGACAGCAGAAGCAAGGAAGCCGAGGCCATAAGCAAAGTTGGAAATCGAACCTGATATATCTTGAAAGCCGATAGGATTTTCGATTAACGTGAGGTTGGAAACGAGAGTTGCAAATTGGACAAAAGCCACTACGCAAACCAAGCCCGCACAAAAAACCATAATCTTCGATACAATATGTAAGTCTTTAAATTTCATATTTTCTTGCCTTTCCAATTTATTTGCCCTCGCTCTTGCCAAAGCCCCTAAGTTGCCAGCCGTATTTTAACGCACCACCACGAAGGATAAAGGCGAGGCATGCGCCAATTATTGCCGCGCCCCAAAAATCCATGCCCAATTTATATAGCCCAACGAAACTTGCGGACCCTAATAGGGCCGCGCTTATGTATATTTCGCGTTTCAAAAGCATGTTTTGCTCATTGGCTAAAACATCGCGTAAAACGCCGCCTAAAGTGCTGGTGATTACGCCCAAAATAATGGCGCTGTAGG
>CAYTWK010000067.1:0-8849 GCA_964442095.1 uncultured Caulobacteraceae bacterium
AGATGGCATTATCGGCGCAAAAGCCAAAGCCGCAATTTCTGACATGTATCGCAAAAACGGATTTGTATGGGACGGCAGACCGACACCATCATGTTTGAACGATCTTAAAATTTGGATCCGCGACCGTTAAGTCATGAAATATTGATATAATCTGGACAAGTATTAAGCCTAATCTTAAACCTCAAAAAAACTCACACCGATACAACCACCATAGATGTTCATAAAGCAGTCGAAATCCAAACCAATGATAGACTCTATAGACTTTGGAAGCTAGTATCCCCCTAAATTGGGTCGGGGTTGTTCGTAAATAATGGAATATTTGTATTATATACAAACACTGATGAATGACGTTTATCAAAACGTAACTTCCGTTATGCGCTCCATTGGCACTTTAGAGGGCATCGGCTATTTATTAATTTTCATTGCTTTCACCCCCAGATTATTTTTATTCATAAGCGGCCGAATTGCGAGATTTTTCAAAATTCCAAGATTAATTGTGCGCGCATACGAAGGCGCACCACGTGAAGGCGCTAAGGAATTAGCGGTAATTATTTCCGGAATTAACACGCCAAAAATCTTGTTTACAAAGGCCACTAGGGTTGTTTATGAAGCTTTGCCAAATGCCGATGTCCTCAAGCTTAGAGTGAATGGCGCTTTATTTTCCAATGCAGATCCCAATGAGATTTGCGCGCAAATCTGTGGCCTTATCAATTCACAATATAATCGTAAAATAAGAGCCAATGGCGAAGAATACGAAAAAATAATTTTGATTGGTCATTCTCTAGGTGCGCTTTGGCTTCGAAAAGCTGTTTTGAATGCATCAGCAGGCTTTGGCCTTGATAGGCCAGCTATTGACAATAAGGTTGCGACCAAAGACGCACAATGGCGCACCAAACTAGATAGGATTGTCTTCCTAGCTGGTGTAAATGGCGGCTTTGATAGAAATCATAATATTTGGCTGCAATTAGGAAGTTTTGCCCTCGAATTTATGGGCATTGGCAAATTGTTTTTGGCTATGGAGCGCGGTCAGCCATTTGTAGAGGTGCTTCGCTGCGAATGGATGCGCCTAATGCGCTCTCCCTTTGCCGCCAAGGCCCCTTTTAGCGTGCAATTAATTGGCGATGCGGATATGCTTATACCAAGTGAAAATGATTGTGACCTAGAAGCGCAAATTGGCAATGGCGGCAATAATAATCATTCTGTTCTTGATATTGGCGGCGCTTCACACCTTTCAATCCTTGATATGGCTCTAGTCGAAGATGAAGATTTACTTTTGCAATCACGCCGCGCCTATACGTTTGTTGACGCGCTTACCCTAAGTCATAAGCAATTACAGGACAGATCTCTAACAATGATTTCCGCCGATGCCAATCAGGAGCGGCTAAGACGCGCCAAAGTAAGACGCGTGATTTTTGTATATGACGATAATAAAAACCCGGATCTTTGGATTGAAACTATTCCATTTTCAGTCAAGCGGGTATTGGGTGAGCGTGAAGATATTTTGGTGTCTTATGACAAACCACCACCACTTTCGAGATTTTCATTTCTTGTAAATTACTTTGGGCGGCGTGATGCGGCTTTAAAATGGTGGAATTCAAAATACACCCAAATTAAGGCCGATTATCCAAACGCCACCATTAGCGCAATCGCACTAGAAAACGGCACTTGGATTATTGGCCAAGCCCTTCAAGATAATCCAGCAATGCATTTGCAGACATTGTTTTTATCCGGCTCAATATTACCGCGTGGTTTCAATTGGGACAAAATCGTTAAAGAAGGACGGTTAGGGATTATTTGCAATGCCTTAGCTAACCAAAATATCTTTGCCGCAGTAATCGGCGGGTTCTTTCAATGGATTAATACTAATTTTCCACTTTTAAATCGAGTGCGCCTCCTAAGCTTAGGCGATTCTGGAATAATTGGCTTTCATTGGGTGAGCAATAATATGGGACAAATCGCCTATATTTCAGGCCCACAAACAGCACTTTATGAATCACGGGCGACAATCCGGTTTGCTGCCGTATTTGCTGCCTTTGGCGGTCCAATGAAAGAAGCCAATATAATCGCCGCCGAAGGTTATAAATCGATATTGAATGAAACCAATCCAGAAGAGATAAATCTTACCGATAACTCGGATAGCGCCTATGCCGATAAAATTCCAAATTCAATTTTGTTTATGAATAAATTTGCCTGGGCTTTTGGCCTTGCTTTAATTGCGGCAATAATTGGAAGCGTAATTGGCGCAGGAATGATACTCTATGCCATCGCACCTTTATATCAATTTTCGGCCTATTTGATTGTTACGATTATTGCGCTTTTGATATTGGATAGTCTATAGATTGCCCTATTGTTCCATATTTGGGCTATAATAGCGGAGAGTTTTACCTATCGGCTTTATTTTCCGCGTTCATTTGCATCTTAAGCCACTGAAAAGTCAATAAAACCAAAGGATTAAAATTGGCACAAAAATTGAATTGCATTGCAAAACAATTGAGAGGCCAAAATGCATTTAGATAACCTACCATTAGAAAGTTTAGCTAAAATTGCGTGGGCATTGCTGGATGCGCATGGCGATAATGCACTTAATGTCGCAAACCGGGCTATAGAAGAGCTCGAGAATGAAGGTATGCCAAATGCCGCAGATGCTTGGCGCGGCGTAAAAAGCATTGTCGAAGATGCAAGCCTCGGCCGCATTGCAAGGCGCGACATAACAATCCACTAATTTAAAAACTTTTGCTTTCTGCAAATTAAAATAGCGCGCAAAGCGGGCATAGATTAATAGAGCTTGCGCCATCAATAATGCTTTGGCTGGAACTAATTTATGCGCTCCATATTGGAAGATTATACAATTGCCTTCGATCTAGACGGAACATTGATTGATACTGCGCCCGATTTGGTGCGGTCAACTAATGTAATCATGGACATATTGGATTTACCGCATTGCGATTTGAATGATATGCGCAAAATTGTCGGACGCGGAGCAAAAGCTGCGGTAGTCACAGCGGCAGGGCTCGGTGGCCGCGAGTTAAATGACGATGAAGTTGCGCCGCTTTTGAAAATCTTCCTCGAAGACTATGAAGCTGGCATTGCTAATCTTAGCCGCCCCTATGACGGCGTTGCGAAGTTTTTGCACGAAATGGAAGGCGCAAAAGCAAAGCTAGTAGTTTGCACAAATAAGCCAACCCATCTTGCCAATAAAGTTCTGAAAGAGCTTGAAGTAGCAAAATTTTTCCTTGGGGTTTATGGTGCCGATAGTGCGCCCAAAAACAAGCCCGACCCGATTCATTTGACCACTTCTATTAATGGCATAGGCGGTGATTTAAACCGCGCAATTATGATTGGCGACAGCGAAAATGATGTATTGGCCGCACGTGCCGCCAATATTCCAGTTCTGGTTACTAGTTTTGGCTATACAACCACAGCAGCAAAAGACTTAATGGCTGATGGCATATTCGACCATTATGACGAATTAGCAGATCAGATTATTGGTCTTTTACGAAATAAAGCGCCTATACCTCTTGATTAAACGCACCAATTTCGGCTCGTTTGCTTAGGCGTGGTTTCATTTCCTTGTGAAATAAATCGCGCATCGCTGCTTCGCTAATAGTGCTTTCAACGACAACCACAATCTCTGGCTTGTTTGAAGATGCCCGAACCAATACAAAAGAGCCGTTTTCCGAAGTTACTCGAACGCCATTAATTGTATTTACGTCTTTAATCTTATCACCGAGCAGTGTTCCGCCCGATTTTGCATATTCTTGATATTCGGCAACTAATGCATCAACGGTTGAGTATTTTATTTCATCATCACAATGGGCCGACATTGTCATTGATGTCCAAGTTTTTGGCAAATCCTCTTTTAGGATTGAAAGCTTTTGTCCGGCTGCATTATCTAGCATTTGCAAGACCATTTTTGCGGCAACTAGACCATCATCATAGCCGCGGCCATATGGTTCACGCAAAAAGAAATGGCCCGATTTTTCAAAGCCTGCAACCGCGCCCAATTCCGTAGTGCGGCGCTTTATATAAGAATGTCCGGTTTTATAATAATCAGTTTTCGCGCCATTTGCCTTTAGAACAGGGTCAATTTCATAGGCACCTGTTGATTTAACATCAACTACAAAAACCGCATTTGGGATTGATTTTGAAATATCGCGGGCCACCAAAAGGCCAATTTTATCGGCGAAAATTTCCTCGCCTTTATCGTCAACCACACCGCATCTATCTCCATCGCCATCAAAACCAAAAGCAACATCAGCGCCAGTATCACGGACGGTTTGCGCCATATTATGAAGCATTTCAATATCTTCAGGGTTTGGATTATATTTTGGAAAAGTCCAATCTAATTCGCAATCCATTTCTATAACTTCGGCACCCATCATACGCAAAGCATCAGGGGCGTATGCACCGGCGGCACCATTTCCGCAGGCCGCAATAACCTTTATCGGATTTTTTAGTTTAAAATCACCAACCACATCTTTGATATATCTTTCGCGCATACCATGGACATAGGTTAGTTTACCGCCTTCACGCGGAATGAATTGGCCACCTAAAACAATTTCCTTTAGGCGGCCCATTTCAACGGGACCAAATGTCAATGGCCTTTGTGCGCCCATTTTTACGCCCGTCCAGCCATTTTCATTATGACTGGCGGTAACCATTGCAACTGCGGGCGCATCAAGCGCAAATTGCGCATAATATGCCACTGGCGAGAGGCAAAGTCCAATATCAAGAACCTCACAGCCGGCCTGGATTAGGCCCAAAGTGAGCGATTTCTTTATGCTCTGCGAATAAAAACGAAAATCATGGCCCACCACAACTTTTGGGGCATTATATTCATGCAAGAGGGTGCCTAGGCCAAATCCAAGTGCCTCGACGCCCAAAAGATTTAATTCAGGCGCTTTTTCGTGACCCTCTATTCCAAACCACCATCTGGCGTCATATTCACGAAAGCCAGTAGCTTTTACAAGCGGAGTATTTTCAAAATCGAAAGTATTCGGGGCTAAGTTACTTTGTGGTTTTGCGAGCATTTTATTTTCCTATTCTTTATTGGGTAGCACACGCATGCGCAAAAATACGATTAACCAACCGCGACCGAATCGTCTGCTTTACGACGCCACGGGCCGCTAAATTCTTTAGGAGTGGATCTGCGCCTATCAGGGCCAAAATAATCGCCTGCGCGAACAAACGGCCGCGGCCGCTCAACTATTGCGGCCAGCCGTGTCATTAGCCCTTTTGCCGTTATTGGCTTAACCATAAATTCGGTAACGCCCGCATCACGCGCGGCAAACACTTTATTTCGCTCCGAATGCCCAGTAAGCATAATTATCGGTAAAAAAGGATTTGGACTATCTTTGCCAGTTCGTATCATGCGAATAAATTCAACACCATCAATAAGGGGCATTGAATAATCAACCACTAGAATGTCTATTGGCGTGTTTCTTATTAATTCGAAGGCTGTAACCGCATCTGGGGCTTCATGAATATCTGTCATACCTGTGGAGCGCAAAATTTCGCGAATCAAGGCACGCATATGCTGGTTGTCATCCACCAATAAAATACTAAGCGGTATGCTTGACATTTATGCCCTTTTTAAAGTTAAATTCCGTCCTGAGTTTTACTTAGACACAAATCAATCATTTGTGAACACGAGCACTGCACATTATCATATACTAATTTTTCCTTAGGCCAAACAAGGTCAAATAATGCACCAACATTAGCAAGGCCACGACAGCAAGAGCTATGCTTATCTCTAGCCATGGCATAAAGCGAACTTTGCCAAATTTAGTAGGCAATGCAGCGCGCCAAGATGAGAAAACAAATCCGATAATTGCTATAATTAGAATAATTGTTGTTGTTGTAAAGTCCAAAATATCTTTCCAAGTTTGGGGCTCTTTGACACAAAAATAAATTTCTTATTATATGTTCCTAGCGTCAAGCCCATGATCGGTTTTTTCCCAATAGAATGGCCGCTTTAAGACATTAAATAGCGCTCTTACAAATGCAAGGATTTGTAACAACCAATATAAGGGTAAACTAAATAAAGCCACAAACAAATTTGCGCGTTTGTCACGAACTATTGCCACCAAATTTACCAAAATCTCGGAGCAAACCAATATTCCCAAAATCACAAATTGCGCCAATGGCAAATCGAGGAACAATACCCCATATAAACAAAAAATAGCGATTGGCAGTCTCAAAGCAACATTCAATGGGCCACTTGTTATACTAAGGGAAAAAGCGGCAAATTGACGCATGCCCATCTGTTTAGAGCATAGATTTATATCTTTGAAGTGAACCGCCATTGTTTGTAAATGCCCATGCATCCATCGTGATCTTTGGCGAATCCAGCCAGAAATCTTTGGCGGCGCTTCTTCATAGGTTGGCGAACTTATTGTTCTTGCATAATAACCAAAGCGGCATAGCCGTGCCCCCAAATCAGCATCTTCGGTAACATTATAAGGATCCCAGCCGCCAACTTCTCTTAATGCGCTAGTGCGAAAATGATTGGATGTGCCGCCAAGAGGCAGATAATTTGAAAGCGTTTCAAGCGCAGGAAGAATAATGCCAAACCAAACCGCATAATCTAGGGCGAATTGACCGCTTATCCATGATTCCCTTTCGTTCCAAGCGATTAATGGCGCTTGAACTACACCGAGCTTTTCATCCGATTTGGCGAACATTTCATATGCTTCACGTAATTGATTGGGATGCGGGTCATCTTCTGCATCATATACCGCAATATAACGCCCCTTTGCGAAACTAAGGCCGGCTTGTAAAGCGCGCGGTTTCGTCTTTATGGGCCCATCAGACAGGCATAAAAGCCGATAATTGAGTTTTGTCGAAAGACTGTTTATCTTTTGAATAGTTAATTGGTCATCGCTTTCGCATACAAAAATGACGTCTAATCTATCTTTTGGCCAATTTAGCTTTTCCAAAGACTGAACCAAACTATCGATTACGCTGGCTTCGCGGTAAACGGCAATTAACAAGGTATAAACAGGCGCGATTAGAGCCTCGCTATCATTATATTTTGCGCTTGGCTTAGCTGGAACGAAAATCGAGAAAAATCTGAATAGGGTTATTGGAGCAACAATTAAGCAGGAAATAATTAGAAAAATAGCGCTAACGATTTCGTCAAATAAAGCAGCAAATCCAATCAAAGCAAGTAAAAGAAAAAACAAAGCATAGTTTCGCGCACAAATTCTGCTTGCGCTATAATTTTCAAATTCATTCAAAAGCAGATTTTCCGCATTATAGGTGCTCGCGGCGGTGGCAGCGGCTAAAAAATCGTCCCTTTGGCCATTTCTATAGGCTGCCCAAGCAGTGCTTTCAATAAATGCCGCTTCAGCCGAAAGATTTTTCGTTCCGGTATCCAATAATAACACCCCGACCCTATTTTACTTCAAATATATAAGGCATTTTATCGAAATTTTGTAAATAGCAAAAATTGAAATTAGAGAAAAACAACTTTGGACACCCCAATTCGGCATGATACTTGCCGAATTTAACAATTGAAATTATAAGGCCGTATGAATCTCGAGCCTCTTTATAACGCCAATCCTATAATGCATGCCCATATTTTATTGGCTGTATTATCAATGATATTGGGCGCTATGCAACTCTGCCGCAAAAAGGGCACAAAAGGCCACAAGTTTTGGGGCTGGCTATGGGTGACATTAATGGCCGGTGTTGCAATTACGGCTTTATTGCTTCCGGCGCGCGAAACGCATACTATACAATTGACAAAACTATTGGTGGTTTGGCTGGCGATTGGCCTACCGCTTTCGATAGTCGCTATTAAAGCCGGGAAGATACTATTGCACCGCGCCTTTATGATTGGCCTTTATGCCGGCGGATTGGCAATTGCGGCGGCTTTTACATTCACGCCAGGTCGGCTTTTGTATAAGGTTTTTATCGAAGGCTAGTAAAAGATTACCACAATTTTAGCATTCTGCTATTGAACCCCTAATTTTGATAATTATCTCTTTGACTATTCGCGCAATTTACCCGCGCGTTAAATGGAAAAGGAGATATTATGTTTGATCCCGATAAAATTATTGCAATGCTGCAACGTGAATTACCAAAAGGCCTAAATGCCGTCAAAACCGAAGGCGGCGCTATGGTGGAGCGCGTAAAATCTGACGATAACGCAAAGAATACCGCCCTTGCGGCTGGTGCGGCGGGCGCATTGGGCGCTCTATTGCTTTCGGGGTCAATGGGAAAATTTGGCCGCAAAGTTGCGACACTGGGCGGCATTGCCGCGCTTGGCACTTTGGCCTATCAAGCATGGCAAAAGCATGGCGGAACAACAGATGAAACCAAATTCTTGCCATCGACTGACGTGCAAAAGGCGGCATTCGGTAAGGCCAATCTCCAAGCTATTATCAATGCTATGAAAGCTGATGGCAAAATTGATGACAATGAAAAAGCTAAATTATACGAAAGGCTAAAGGGCGAAAACCTTAGTGACGAAGAAAAAGCGTTTTTGCTGGATGAATTGCAAAAGCCGATTGATACCGGCGCAATAATTGCCGCTGCGACCACGCCAGAACTTGCCCTAAGTCTTTATACCGCGTCATTGGTGGCCATCGATCCAAATGGCGAAGCCGAAAAAGCCTATTTGGCGGATTTAGCGCAAAAGCTTAATTTGTCAGAGCAATTAATAGCTGACATTCACGCCGAAGCGCTCGCTTAAGAGGATTTAATCGCGCTTCTAATTGTTAAATGCGGGCGCAACCAAGTTGCGCCCCTATTTTTTTACGGGAATTGAATCAAACTCTGCCGCCAAGGATTGCGATAATAGCTTAATATCTATTTCTAGCGATCGTGCATCTTCACCCATAATT
>CAYTWK010000068.1:0-8805 GCA_964442095.1 uncultured Caulobacteraceae bacterium
TTTCGCCTTTGGAATGGTGCCTTTTGCTTGGTGAACTTGCTATTTTACGGCTTCTAATAGCGCGGGTTGGGGCGTTAGTATTTTTATTCGGATTAGCCAATCTATTCCCAGCCCATAATGATAAAATCAAACCCAACGATTCTTGGCTTGTTTATATTACCTAAATCGCGATATTGAAATAGATTGTGTAATTAGCCTCAGGCGCGCCTTTTTGCGGATTTTGAAGAATTAACAACAATTACACCCAAGCAATTGCCGCCACGACTGAGAATTTCATCACGCAAATTCATTGAATCGCGCGGATCCCCATTATCGCCATCTATGACCAAGACCACCGCATCAATTTGCGACACCAAAGCAAGGCCAGCTCGGGAACGCTCAAGGGCCGGCGCATCTATAATCGTGACATCGACTTTTCTATTAACGGCGGCCCAATATTCGGGCGAAGGGCCAATTTGAATAGTTTGCCCCGCCCTAAGCCCTTCTTTACGGAACTTGCTTATGTATAATTTAGTCCCTTTTAAATTATACCCAACAATCGCACCAAAGCCCTGATTGCCATCAGCAGACCGCGGCACGGCGCGCCAAAATGGTGTCTGGCCAAAAGTCATATCAAAAGGGCCGTTCCATGTATCCTTGCCGCGATTAAAATAGCCAAACTGGCCATCACTAAAAAAATCTAGATCCAAAAGCCAAACCGATTTTGTGGCGCGATTTTCGCACAATTTTGCAAAGCCGCGCGCGCACATTGACGCCCCATCACCTGATTTCGCACCTATAAACATCACGGAAGCGCCATTACCCCCAGACACTTTCGCAAGGGCAGACCAAACATTTAGAAGGTTCTGGCTTAAATCATTCATCGGAGGTGATAATTACTTGCTTTGCAAATTATAGCAACACGCCAAAGCTCTTGATTTTATCTCTTTTTGCAAACTAGCGTGTAACCGTTGCCAATACTGGCAAATCCAGAGTGCGGCCAACTGATCCAGGGGTTGGGAAATTTGTGCGCGATAATGCACGCAAAGCCCCAGCGACCAAAGCCGAGAATGCAGCAAATAGTATTGCCCCAAGCGCCACAAACTTCTTCATGCTCTTACCCTTTGTCGGCACTACCGCGCGCTCAATAACGCGGATATTATCGTTTGATGAAGCACTCATATGGCTTAAAGCGCGCGCAGCAGCTTCGCGGGTAGAGAATTGGCGAACCTGCTCCTCTAAAACAGCTTTGCGGCGAATCAAATCTTCATATTGTGGGCGCGCTTCGCTAAGTTGCATGGATCTGTCTTGAAGTTGGCGCACTTGCGCGCTTAGGATTGCTTCGCGGCTAATTAAGGCTTCAACCTCTGCGCCGCTTCTGGCACGTTCGGATGCTAAAGAATCGCGCACAGGGTTCGGACCAGTGCGAATTGTGCCGGCAGATTGCCCCTCCGCTGAATTTAGCAAAGCGTCTAAACTCTCAATGCGGCGCTTCATATCCATCACTGGCTGGCTTTCGTCAGTATATTTAGTTTGTAACTCGGCCAATTGCTGTTGCAATTCCATTCTGCGACGCGAATTATCGGTTTCAAATGAAAGCCGAATTTGGCTTGGTTCTTTAGAATAATATTGGGTTGTAGTATTAAAGCGCCCCTGCGCTTCGCTTAGGCGCGATTGCGTGCTTAATAGCTCTTGGCGCGTATTTGCCAAAAGCGATTGCAGCGCGGTTCTTTCGCTCTCAAAATCCGCGACACCCATTCTGCGCAAGAATGCTTCAATTTCGTTCTGAACCCCTTCGAGCTCTCCGGAAAATTCACTTTTTTGTTCACCAATTGGGCCGGATCTATCCTCAAATAAGACTTCGCGGCGATAGGACAGATATTCATCAATCCAGCGATTCAAAGTTTGCGCAGCAATTTCGGGATCTTTATTTTTGAAGCTCATTTGAATCACCGTGGTATTCGGCGATCCATAAGCGGCAAAATTCTTCTTTAAAGCTTCAACACCCATATTAAATTTACGCTCTGGCGTATCGGGCCCTTGGGTGATTATTAAATCTTTAGGCTCAAAAATTCTATTCAGGCCAATTGCCGAAATAACCCTCGCCGCAAGTTGCGCCGAACCTAGGATTTCCACCTCGGACTGCACGATTTGCTCTTGCTTGGGCGCCGCCCCTGCCCCATCTGCGCCAACGCGCGGTGAATAAATGTATTCATCGCCGACAAGAACCGATAGACGCGCATGCGCGGTATAATTCTTCTTCATAGTCATGGCAAAGGCTATACCTAGAGCCGAAATCAATACGAAAACTAGCGCCATAAGCCAAAATTCGCGCATTAATAATTTTATCCAATCGCCGATTGATAAATCGGCGCGCGTATTATTTGAATAGCCTATCTTTTCTTTTGCCCCATTTTGGGCATAGGGATAATTCATTATGGTTTCCGCGAAAGCCAGTTTCTTGGCCTTATTAATTTGAGAATCAGATTCTTAACCAAAATCATTAAGAGAATCTTAGTTATTAACTAATCGTTTCATATTTACTGTTTATGCTTGGCGAGTATTTTTAGGAGCTTGTAAAATGCGGCGAATATTATTGGCATTAGCTTTGACCACCACACTAGGCGGTTGCGTTAGCAAAGGCCTTTATTCTGGCGTTATTCGTGAAGCGCGCACATTCCGCACACCCGCCCCTAATCCTACCCAACATTTTCCAGTTGCGCCGCCCTATCCAAGTTGGACAGATATTGATGAAGCATATAGATTCTACCCTGGCGATGAGATTGAAATTCAAGTTATAGGCGCAAGTGAGCTTAGCCGCACGCTTTTGGTCGCGCCTGATGGACGTATTTATCCCCAATTATTAGAGCCAATAATGGCAGGTGATAGAACACCGCAAGAATTGCGCGCCATCTTAGAACAAGGATATGCGCGCCAATTAAAAAACCCATCGGTGAACATTATCCCAAAGACTTTCGTCTCACAAAAAGTCTTTATTGGCGGCGAAGTTTCAAAGCCCGGAATTTACGAACTCAATGGCGAAATTGATCCTTTACAGGCGATAATTATGGCCGGCGGCTTTGTGAATAGTGCCAAGCGCGAGGAAATTGTGGTTCTAAGGCGCGGTGCCGGCGGGCAACCCTTCATGCGCACCTATGATTTGAAAAGTGTATTCGCTAGCCCAGAGAGCTTTGCCCAATTGCCACGCCTAAGGCGCTTTGATGTAATTTGGGTTCCGCGCTCTAGGGTGTCCGAAGTCGGATTATTTACCCAGCAATTCTTGAAAGATGCCCTACCTATAACTTTGGGTTTCAATTATTCTATTAATAGTGGCCGCAGCTTCTAGAAGCTTTTGGCTTCGTCATAACTTTCAATGATAGAATTGCCGAAATCTCGGCGCAATTGTATTATGCCACTATCGGTATGGCGGCTTGGGTGAACTCGATTGGTCAATAAAGACCATGCTATGCCGCGCGCAGGATCTATCCATAATCCCGTCCCAGTAAAGCCAGTATGCCCAATGGTATTATCTGCGCATTTTTGACCACCTGGCCAATTATCATATTTGATTTCCCAACCTAGCGAACGTTGGCTAGTGCGCCGTTCAAAGAGCATATTTGTGAAATTTACTGGCAAATGCACATTATTCAAAAGGTCTTTTGCAAAATCCAAAACATTATCAATACTTCCAAAAAGGCCCGCATGACCCGATGCGCCGCCCATTGAATATGCATTTTCGTCATGAACTTCGCCGCAAATCACGCGGTTTCGCCAAGTGCAAAACTCAGTGGCGGCGCAATCATTCGGCTCCGGCGCAAATGTCGTGCCAGTGGGGGTATCATGAGCGCTTAATGGTTTGCCTAAAACTCTTTCTAAAACAATACCTAAGAGGATAAAATTAATATCTGAATATACACTAGGGCCTTGTTTCCATTCGCGCTGCAAAACATAGGCGCGCGTCGTTAATGGATCTAAACCATGGGTATAAATAGGCTCTACTGCCGGCAAAAAACTTGAGTGCGAAAGGCATTGCTCAATTGTAAGCGCGCGCTCTTTGGCGCTTAAATCATATTGCCGCAAATCAGGAATAAATTTGGACAAAGTATCATTAAGTGCAATGCGCCCACTTGCAACCAATTTCATTATTGCATTGGTTGTAAATACAGTTTTTGTAACTGATGCCAAATCAAAGACAGTTTCGCGTTTAACGAGCCGAGCGCTCCCGTTATGAAACTGCGTTTGCGCGTAACCGCAAAATTGAACGTGTTTCGCCCCCTGTTTGCTGACTATACCAATTGCCGCACCAGGGATTTTACCACTTTTGACATGGCCATCAATAATCGCGAAAGGGCGCTTTAAAATATCATCCATATAGACACTTTGAATGGTTTAGCTTTGAATATCAAGCTAGCGATTCTTTATACAGATGATAAAGGAATTAATTTGCAGCGCGGTTCAACCAATCACGGGCGGCGCGTTGCGCTGCCGAAATTTGATTTTCAGTCATAATTTCTGAAATTTCGCGGCGGCGTTCTTTGGCTTCTTGATTGCCTTTAAGTGCCGCAAGGTTGAAAAATTTATGCGCCTCAATAAGGTTCATTTCTTCGCCAACCCCTGTAGAGTAAGAAAGACCTTTATTGAAGAATTCTACGACTTCTTCTTGATTAGTTTGTATAGCTAATACTGCTGACATTTTTTTATTCCTGACTTCCACCAAATACCCAGATTTCTCCAAGCGTATCGTTAATTTATATGGCATTTTTGCCTTTTGATTTTGGCACCCCACTTTGGAAAAAGCATTGCGCCGAAGATTAACCCTAATTTATTGCTAACTTTGGGCTATGGGTGCAGTTTGACGAAAGAAAGTTACTCAATCCTTCTCAAATTATTTCAAAACTATTAAATTGCAGGGTTTTTCAGTGAATATGTGGTTTACGTGTTAAAAACGATTCAGCTGATGTAAACACTTGTTGTAAGATTCTTAATCGAATCTTTTTTAAAGATTAAAAAGCCGTTTGGATTTTATAAATATGTTTAACTCTGATGACGAAGATGCTTTAGGACTTTTGAGCCAAAATCATGAAACTGATAAAAAAATTGATCTTTCAGGGCTTGATGAAGCCGAAGCATTAGAAATTATTAGTTCGGAACTAGCATCACAGTCTGCAATCAATAAAATAAATTCGGCCCAATCCAAAATTTGGTTCTATTTTCCTCTGGCCGAGGGGGGTTCAAAGACCCTATTTTTGCCGGTCGGCAATCTATTGCGTCAAAAGCTAAAGAATGGCGAGATTATTCGCGCAATGCCAGCGCAAAACGGCGGCTGGATTGTTCGACTATAGCTTTAAGGAAAAAGTCGCACTATTTCCCAATCTTTCTTTGGTTCAGGGCGAAGGTATTTCACCCTCTCATGGAGCCTAAAGGCCCTATCACGCCAAAATTCGATTTCGGTTGGAACCAAACGAAAGCCAGACCAGTGCTTTGGCCTTTCGACTTTGCCAATGCCAAATTGCAGACCAAATTTTGCAACGCTGGCGACCAATTCACCCAAATCTTTCATTGGCCTTGATTGCTTTGATGCCCACGCGCCAATTTGGGCTTGTCGCGCGCGGCTAGCAAAATATTCATCGGCCTCTTTATCGCTAACTATTTCGATATTACCCCTAATCCTAATTTGGCGCCGCAGACTTTTCCAATGAAAGCACATGGCTGCTTTACGGCTATTCAATAATTGAAGGCCCTTTGCGCTTTCAAAATTGGTATAAAAGACAAATCCATTTTCATCAAAGTCCTTTAAAAGAACCATTCTCACATCTGGCATGCCATTTTCATCTACGCTGGCTAATGCTGTTGCGCTCGGATCATTGATTTCACCCGAAACTGCCAAAGCAAGCCATTCTTTAAATTGAAGGAATGGATTTAAACTTTCGTCAATCTGCGAAGTCTCTGGTGATGGGGCATTCTTATACTCTTCATCGCTCGGAGATGCTGGAATTATCTTATCATTTGCCATTTGCACTAACTCGTTAAAAAATCTGCATATTTACTCTTTGTAAAGGATATTTTTACCTTACGCTAACCATAAAGCTTCATATAGAGATTATGACACAAACTCTCCCAAATAATGTATATTCAATCCTTGGATTAAATCATGGTGCCGATGCAAATGATGCACGCGCCGCGTTCCGCGCAATCGCAAAATCTTGCCATCCCGATTTAAATCCAGATCCAAAGGCACAAGAACTATTTGTTGCCGCCGAAGCAGCATATCGCGCTATAACTGGCGCGAGTGCGAGCGTGGATAGAATTGCGGCACGGCCATCGCGCGTAAATAAAATGACCGAAATCGAATTGCCGGTTTCAATTTGGACTGCGGCAAGTGGTGGCATGGTTAAGGGCGAATGTGCTTTGGGCAAAGCGAATATTCGCGTCCCTGCTGGTGCGCGCACCGGTGATAGGATTTTAGCGCGCATTGGCGCGACTGATATTGCATGTGTTGTTAAAATTAAAGAGGCCGATGGCTTTCGCGCCGATGGTGGCGATATTACAACCACTTTGCGTATTTCATCTAATCAAGCCAAAAACGGCGGCTTTGCGGAGATTGACACTCCAATGGGTCGCCTTCGCGTGAAAGTTCCAACCAATACACCTGAAGGTGCGCGTTTGCGCGTAGAAGGCAAAGGCCTTGCGGCGGCACGTAACCGCAGCCAAGGTCATTTATACCTCGATGTCGAAATTGTTGAAACCATTACTGACAAAGCGGTTAGTGCGTTAGACAGAATATTGATTAAGGCGCGCCGTCCGCGCAATAGCGAAAATAGCATGTTTGGCTTTGGCAAAAAGGCCAGTTAGCTTAAGCTTGATTAAAAAAAGGCATCAGCCTAATTAGGCCTATGCTAGATTCAAATATTAGATTAGCTGCTACTTTAATGATTGTATCATCGCGCCATAATGTTTTGATGGTGCGGCGCAATCAAAATATCGCCTTTGCCGGCGGTGCATATGTATTCCCTGGCGGGCGAATAAATCCATGCGATGATTTAGCGGGTTATAATAATTTCTTAGCAAACCTCGAATCCAATAGCCTTGAGAAAATTCAAAGCGCCGCAAAAATTGCCGCAATCCGCGAAACATTTGAAGAAACCGGCATTTTGTTTGCAAAAGACAAAGATGACAATTGGGTTTTTGATAGGTTTGCCCATGATTTTGCAACCCGAAAGAAAATAGAATCCAATCCAGAATATTTTTTCGAATTCATTGATGAGAATAGTTTTTCGCCCGCGACAGATAATCTTGCTGCTATTGCAATTTGGCAACCGCCCGAACATATCACTAAAAGATTTTTGACTTGGTTTTTCATTATATTACTCGATGAAGAAATAGATGCCATTCCAGATGGCCATGAGGCGGTCGAGGCGATTTGGATTAGCCCGAAAGACGCCCATTCTGATGCGATAGCGCGCCAAAAGCATATAATTTTCCCGACAAGGTGCAATCTTGCGCTTTTGGCGCATTACCATCCTGCCCAAACCCTTTTCGAGCTTGCAAGCTCACGCTCTGCCCCAGTTATTAATCCTAGGCCACAAATGATAAATGGCGAAATGATGCTTTGTATTCCTGAAAATATCGGCTATCCCGAATATTGCGAACCACTTGCTAATGTCCTCGACTAAGAATTATGTGAAAAAGATGACGCAAAATATCAAAACCCCAGACCCAGCATTTCCATTAGTGACTAGTGAATGGCTCGCTAAGAACATTGCCTTAGATAATTTGGTAATATTAGACGCAAGTTGGCATATGCCGGCTACAGGACGAAATGGCCGCGAAGAGTTCATTAGTGCCCATATTAAAGGCGCTCGCTTTTTTGATATTGATTCCATAAAAGACAATAATAGCGCATTTCCGCATATGGCCCCTTCTCCCGCTCAATTTGAAAAGCAAATAGGTGAATTGGGCATAGATAATAATTCGCTTATTATAGTTTATGATAGCCACGGGATATTTACGGCGCCGCGCGCTTGGTGGCATTTTCGCTATATGGGGCATAAGAATGTATTTGTGCTCGATGGCGGACTTAAGAATTGGCTTTATGAGGGGCGAGAAATCGAAAGTGGTGGATTTGTCAAAACACCAAAGGAATTCAAGGCGACCCAAAATAAGGACCTTATCAAAGATTTTGATCAAATTCTTGGCGCACTCAATAATTCTGACGTGCAAATTCTTGATGCGCGTTCAAACCCAAGATTTCGCGGCCTAGAGCCAGAGCCGCGAGCTGGCTTAAAGTCAGGCCACATAAAGGGATCAAAAAATGTTCATTATGCTCTTTTGATCAATGAAGATGGGACAATGAAAAGCGCAGATGCCTTGCGCGAAATATTCTCGCAACAGCAAATTGCTTTTTCAAGCCCAATCATAGCGAGCTGTGGCTCAGGCGTAACTGCCTGCATAATTGCTTTGGCGCTCGAGATTATTGGCAAAAAAGACATTCCTATTTATGACGGCTCTTGGAGCGAATGGGGCGCGAGAGATGGCGCGATTATTGAAAGCGAAAGTGAATGACAAAGTCTGAATTTCATGAACAAACCAAACTTACCCAATTAGGTCGCAACCCGAGTTCGCACGAAGGCTTTGTAAATCCACCTATTCAGCGCGGAAGCACCATTTTATTTGAAGATGTCGATATGCTTCACGGCAGCCATAAAACCTATGGATTAGAAGGTGCATCGACCCAAGATAGACTATGCGAAGCCCTTACGGAACTCGCGGGCGGAATTGGCACTGTGCTTTGCCCATCTGGGCTTTCGGCGATTTGCCTTGTCCTAT
>CAYTWK010000069.1:0-8785 GCA_964442095.1 uncultured Caulobacteraceae bacterium
CTGAAACAGCTGGGCGTGCTTGGGTGCTTGGCGAATTATTATTTGCTCGATTAGCACGGCTTGAGATGCTACTTGCGGGGGCGGCTTTTGGCTTAGCCTTTGTCTCACTTGCGGTTGGATTATTTGCAATTTCTGTTTTTGGCAAGGCCGAACTATTATTCGGATTTATTGCTGTATTATTTGGATTTTCTGGCGGAACTTCAAATATTACAGGTGTGCTTGCCGGCTCTGGTGATGTTGATTCAATTTTGCTTGGTGCATTAACTGGCACTGAAGCTTTTGCTTCTCGCTTAGGTGCTTTTGGGCGCCATTCTGGCATCGCGCCATTGCTGGGCACTTGGCTTTTCTCTTTGGGTGGCGGATTGATATTGCTTGGCGTTTCGCTAGCTGGCGGCGGTAATTCACTTGCAATAATTGGCTCATATTTTTTAGCGCTAATGGTTACGGGCGGCGCTGGCGGCGGAGGTGGCGCTTTAGTAGCGGGCATAATTTTTACTGGAAACGGCACTCTAATGCCGGCAAAAGTAGTTTTGGGCTTTTCTGGTGCAGGCGGAGCAATCGGCTTTCTGAACAAAAGGGTCATGCGATCGCTTTCGCCTATTTCAAGGTATCTTGACTTGTCAAAATTAATATTTTCCGCTTGCCCAGGCGCAGATGTGCGGCCAACTGGCGGCAAGGTCCAGACACCAAACGGATGGTCTTTGGTATCTTTAGGATTAGCATTAATTGGCGATCGCGCCACAAGCTCAAAACCGGCTTCTTTTGCCATATCAATTACATAATCTTCACGGACATATCCGTCTTCGGCCAAAGGATCTTGGGGCGAATTATCATCCGCGCGATGTTCTTCAATACCCAAAATCCCGCCCGGCTTGAGGACTTTATAAAAGTCGTCAAACGCCTTTTCGGCCCAGCCCTGCGCCATCCAATTATGAACATTGCGAAATGTCAAAACTGCATCGACTGAATTTTCTGGCCCCAAAGGACGCGACCTTGGACCAAATGGGACGATTGATAAATCGCCAAATTCGCTGGGCTTGGAGCCAAATCGCGAACGAAAGCCATCGACAATCTGGCGCACGAGGTTTGATGTTGTGCTAGCAGTATCAAAATGCGCGCCAATATATCGGCCGCCGCCGCTTCTTAAATATGGCCCTAGGATTGATGCATACCAGCCCTGCCCGGGCCAAATCTCAATTACTGAATCGCTCGGCAAAATTCCGAAAAATTCAAGAGTTTCGGCGGGGTGTCTATATTTATCGCGCGCTTTATCAATCCGAAGTGGATTATCAATCGCCGCCGCCATAGCAGCTCGATGTTGTTGAGTGAATTCGCGGCTAGGTTTGCCTTGGGGATTTGCTGAATCGGCCGTTTCGCCATTTGTCGCGACTTGCGTTGCATTTTGTGCATGCGTAAAATTCGACGCACCAAAGCAAAGAGCAATAATTGCAACCGAGCAAAAGAGCCCTACAAACTCTAATTTGTTGAACTTTAGGTTCTTATTCAAAATCGGGCGTTCCACACTTGACGAAAACTATGCTACGTCTTTTAAGGGCTTTTCAGGCGAAACCGAAAGCTAGCGCGGCTTGGCGAGCGTTTCAAGCGATTTGACATTAAAAAATGTTATATTGCCCCATAATTCGACAATGATATTCGGATAATTAGGGCATTTATAATGCTGCTATAAATTTATTTATGAATCATAATTGAGGCTTTGAAGTCTCGTCAAAATTAAATTATGGCTATCATTAGGCCGCGATTACAATATCTAAAGCGGTTTCGTTCTTAACTATTAAATCTACCATGTCAGGTGATATTAAAGTGCCAGAAAGAAGTGCATTGCTGAAATCGGCACCATTTAACTTTACTTGCCGTAAATCAAGACCTGAAAGGTCGCAAAAAGTAAAATCTGCGCCGCTAAAGTCACATGGAAATTCGCGTCCATCCGGCAATACTAAAGGTTCAAGTTTTGCGCCTTTTATATTTGCACGCCTTAGTTTTGCTTGTGCAAAATTGACCCCCCTTAGGTCACAATCGCTAAAGTCACACAGCCTTAAGTCCGCGCCAGAAAGATTTGCGCCTTGCAGTTCGGAGCTGCTAAGATCCATACCATAAAGTATGGAGTTTTTGGCGCGAAAGGCGGTCAAAGGTTGCCCCGAAAGAATTATTCCGCTTCTAAGATCCAAATCATCGAATACCGCAGGTTCTCCTTTTTCGCCCATTGTTTTGCGCCATTCGATATGGCTTTCGAGCATGGCCTTGATTCTCTTGGCTGTGTCGGCATCGGGTAGTTTCGGCTCGACCAATACGTCTGTCATATCGGCGCCGCGTGTGTCCATGCCATAAGTTGTAGCGCCCGTAAGAACAGCACCTTTAAGGCATGCCCCCTCTAAGTTTGCACCGCTAAGGTCTGAATTACTTAAATCTGCGCCACTGAGATTGGCTTGTTTAAGGTGAGCGCGAATTAGTTTTACATCGCGCATAACTGCGTCCGAAAAATCGGCAGCGATTGCAATAATGCCGCCCATTTTTGCATTATTCATCTGCGCGCCCTTAAAGGAGGTTTCGCAGGTGCTAGTTGCTAATGCGCCATGGGTTAAAGTGGTTAGAGCGCCATTTCGCTCCTTGCGCATTACAACGCCTTCGCGCATATCAGCTTCGGATAAATTGGCGTTTGATAAGTCAGCTCCATTGAACAAAGCGCCGCGTAAATCTGCGCGCGATAAGTCGCAATAAGTGAGATTTGCCAATCGTAGGTCACATGAGAATAAAGATGCGCTCTTTAAATTGGCACCCGAAAGGTCGGCACGTTCAAGGCTAGAGCCAGTAAAATCGGCATTTCTTAGGTCGCGGTTTCGTAAATTTGCGTGCTTTAGGTCGCAATTATTGAAGACAAGCCTTCTCGCACCCATTTTGCCATTCATATAGGCATCATGGGCTTTAAGAGCCTTTTCAAGCTCCTGCGGGGATATAAAGCGTAACTCGCAAGCAGCCATACGCAAACGCTAGAATCAATCTTATAATTCTTGGTTAAAATTCCTAAAATTTAAGCGATTGGTCTGTATATCAGATTAAAAGATTGGCTTTTAGCCAAATTGATATGCGCAAATGGTCAAAACTTGCGCAAACTGTAGCTTAAATGCCACTAATAATGCGCTATTGCTATATTACTGTGGAAAACTCTGCCTGCGGAGCTTGAGTGTCACGCTTCTGTCACCTAAAGGCCTATTATTAGGCAGTATTAAGGTTTTGTTAAGATTTCCTTCGCTCCCCATAGGGTATTTGAGGGAATCGTGCAAAGGCTATACATTCAGTTTAAGTCCGATTTGGGTTCGGCTTTTTATGGGGAATATTTATGAGAGCTTTTAAAAGACTAGTTTCTAGTTGCGCCATGAGTGCGATTGCCGTTGCAATGATTGCGCCAATTGCTGTGGTCGCGCAAGAAACAACCGCTGATATTCGTGGAAAGATTAATGGATCTGGTTCTGCGGTGTCCGGTGCAAATATCCAAGTAACGCACATTGCGTCGGGAACTCGGGCTACGGCAAGAACTAATGCTGCTGGTGAATTTGTAATTTCTGGTTTGCGTGCAGGCGGCCCATACAGAATTGATGTTAGCGCCCTAAACTTTCACCCGTCTTCGGTTTCTGACGTTTATCTTTCGGTTTCTGAGCCTTTTGAAATGGCGCTAAATCTTGAATCAGCTTCTCAAAAAGCCGAAACTGTTGTTGTAACCGGTGAGCGTATTGGCCGTGTGGTTGGTGATGGCTCGGCGACAACTTTGCGCCGCGAAGCAATCGAAGCGCGGGTTATTATCAACCAGGATATCCGCGAGCTTGCTCGTTCTTCACCACTTGTATCGCAAACCAATGTCGGCCTTAATGGCGCTGGCGATGGCGGTATTTCAATTGCGGGATCTAATCCGCGCACAAATCGTATCACAATTGATGGCGTCCAAGCCCAAGACGATTTCGGTCTTAATACTGGTGGCTTCCCGACACGCCGCGGCCCAATTGCAGTTGATGCGATATCTCAATTCAATGTTTCTGCTACGCCATTTGACGTTAAAAACGGCGGCTTCTTGGGTGGTGCGATTGATATCGTATTGCGCTCTGGTGAAAACAAATTCGGTGGTTCGATTTTTGGCCGTTTCCAAGACGATTCTCTAACTGGTGCTTGGATCGATCGTAAGCGTCTTGATGGCGTAACTGTCGAGCCTCGCTATGTAAAGCCAATTATTGATCAAACCAATTATGGTATGACTTTCCGCGGTCCGATTTTGAAAGACAGAATTTTCTTCGCATTGGCCTATGAAACTTTTGAATCATTTGATACCACGCCGCGTGGACCTGCTGGTCTTGGTTTCTCAGCTGGCTTCCTTGATCCAGTGAATGGCGCTGCGGATGCTATGACCCAAGCGCAAATTGATGCGGTTACCAATGTTTATAGAAATACTTATGGCGGAACCCGCAATCTTGGTGGCTTCCCACTTACAAAGCCAGTAACTGACGAAAAATATTCAGTGCGTTTGGATTGGAACATAAATGACAATCACCGCGCAAACTTCACATATCGTAAAGCAACTTCTGAGCTTTCAAACTTCACCAACCTATTTAATAATAGTGCGGCTCTTGACTCTCAATGGTATCTAACAGGTGAAGACGATGAGACTTATTCGGTTCAGTTAAACTCAAAATGGACAGAAAATCTCACAACCGAGGCGCGCCTAAGTCTTCGTGACTATACTCGTCTTCAAGAGCCTCCAGGTGGCCAAGATTTCTCTGACGTGCGCGTTTGTTCAACCCCAACAGTTGAAGATAGTCCTGCCACCGGCCTTTTGAATTGCGCCAACTCGGTTGGTTCTGGCCGCACGGTGGTGCGCTTTGGTCCTGACCAATTCCGTCATGCGAATTATCTAACCAATAAAAACGTTCGCGCTTTCTTTGAAGCTCGCTATCGTATGGCAAACCATGACCTAAAAGCCGGTATTGAGCATTCAGATCGCAAAGTTTACAATCTTTTCGTTCCAAATTCTGATGGACAATATTATTTCGATTCAATTGCAAGTTTCCAAGCTGGAACCGCAAACCAATTGATTTATAACAATGCACCATCTGGAAACCCTGATGATGCTGCGGCAGATTTTGGCTATGCCATTACTTCTCTATATGCCCAAGATGCTTGGCGTATATCTGAGAAACTTCGCCTAAACCTAGGTGTTCGCTATGAACAATATTCAATGGATGACAGACCGGTTGCAAATGCCAATTTCTTGGCGCGCACTGGCTTCACCAATACCAACACTTATGATGGTCTTGATATTTGGATGCCGCGTTCTAGCTTCCAATGGGATCCAATGTCTGGCCTAAGAATATCGGGCGGTATCGGCCTATTCTCAGGCGGTTTACCTGATGTGTTCTTGTCAAACTCATTCTCAAATACTGGTATTGCGACAGTGGGTGTTGATATTCGCCGTTTGGCAAATGGCACTTTCGTTGAGCAAGGTAACGCTCCTGGTTTCACCCAAGCAATTGGTGCAGCAGCGCTTAATGGTCTTGTTGGTCCAAACTTTGGTAAGCAAATTCCAGCATCAGTTCTTGGTCTTTTGGGCGGTGTAACTCCGAATCCAACAGGCGAAGTTAATGCTCTGGCCCCTGATTTTGAAGTTCCTTCTGAATGGAAAGCAAATCTTGCGATTACAAAGAACCTTCCTTGGGGGCTTCGTGCAGGATTTGACGGTGTAATGACCAAAGTTAAAACTGGTTATGCCTTTAGAGACGCTCGTGCAGTTCCATTGGTCGTAAATGGTCAACAAGCGCTAACCCCAGATGGTCGTATTCGCTATGACAATCTTTCCACGGCGCAAAGAACTTCGGTTGTTGGAACTACTGTAAATTCAAACGCTGCGTTAGGTGGCACAAACCGCGATATTATTCTTTATAATACAACGGGTGATTTGGGCGAAGGCTATGTGGCCGCTCTTTCTTTGGCAAAGACATGGAATTGGGGTTTAAGGACGTCAATTGCTTATACTTACCAAAACCTAGAAGAAGCTTCTAACACAGGTCGTTTCTCATCAACTGCTAGCTCGCTTTATGGTGGTCAATATTCGGCTTTGGATCCTAACGCTCCGGTTTATGGCCGCGCACAAGAAGAAATCCGCAATACTGTTAAATATAGTGCGGATTGGAAGGGAACACCAATTGGAGATCTTGAAACTCGGATTTCACTATTCGGTGACAAGCGTTCAGGTCGTCCATTCACCTTTACTATGGGTGCTGTTGGCGGTGGTCGCTCGAGTGTGTTTGGTGTCAATAAAACTGGTATGCTTGCCTATATTCCAAACTTTAGCGGAATTAGCGATGCAATCGTTAGCGCGACAAGTGCGGGCGTAACGCAATTAAACCCAACTACGTTTGCAGTTAATGGCGATACAAAAGTGGTATTTGATAACCTTACCACTTTGAACAATGTTCGTAATTTGGTTAATGCCTTTGGCTTGCCACAGGGTCAAATTACATCACGTTCACTAAACCGTAACGATGATGTCCATTTGGTTGATTTGAAAATCAATCAGCAAATCAAAGCACCTTTCAATGGTCATAAAGCCAGCGTAAGCTTTGAAATTGCAAACGTTCTAAACCTATTGAATGATGAATGGGGTATTGTGGATCAGTTTGGTGAAGATCAACAATTGTATCAAGTTCAGTGTGCTGGAACTGATGGTATCGCGGATAATGATGGCGCCTTAACTTGTAATCGCTATCGCATTTCGAACGCTTCATCAATTTTGACAAATACACCAATCTTGAACCTAGAGCGTTCGCGTTGGCAAATTACAATTGGCCTAAGATACGAATTCTAGGATTAATATGAAATAATGAAATTAAGGGGGGCAGGTCTTTTGGGCTTGCCCTTTTTAATTAGAAGATCAATGGGAAATATTGATGAATGATATAAATGCGAAACATAATAAATATATAGAATATTTGTCACAAAATGGCCCTTGTAAAACTGATATTATTGATGGCGTAGATCGGCCATTGAAATACATAAAGACTGGTGAAGTTGACATGGCGGGCCCTTTGTGGCCGCACAAGGATGATTGCGAGCTGATGATTGGCGGCTATAGCGAAAACCGAATAATCGGCGCAACGGATAGCCACGTCCCAATGGATGAAATGCGCACTATGCACATCGGCCTAGATTTTTTTGCAGGTGCCGGAACAAAGATTTTTGCGCCGCTTGGCGGTAAAATTCATAGTTTTCGCAATAATGATAATCCACGCGATTATGGCCCAACAATTATTCTCGAACATGAAATAAGTGAAGATTTTTCGTTTTTCACTCTCTATGGGCATCTGTCTCTAGAAAGCATAGAAGGCCTCAAAATTGGCGATTATTTCAAAGCTGGCACCGAAATCGCGCGCTTTGGTGGACGTGAAGAAAATGGCGGTTGGCCACCACATTTGCATTTTCAAATTATTCTAGACATGCTAGGCCGAAATGGTGATTTTTTTGGTCTTTGCGCGCCAAAGAAAAAAGAATATTGGTTAAAACTGTGCCCAAGCCCGATTGAGTTTTTGGGTCTTAAAATAGCGAATTAGGGGTGGTCCATTATGAATGATGAATATAATCTAAAAATGCTTCAACGTCGCCGTTTTTTATCGGGCATGGCTATGGGTGCCGCCGCAGCAAGCATTATAACACCTTGGTCAGGTAGCGCGTTTGCCGCTACACCAAGATTTGCAAATGATCCGTTTTCTTTGGGAGTTGCATCAGGCGAACCAACGCCGGACGGCTTTGTTTTATGGACTCGCCTTGCGCCAAACCCGTATGAAGCCGATCAAGGCATAGATGGAATAGTTGAAGTATTGGTAGAGATCGCCGAAGACCAAGCATTTACTAAAATCGTGCGCAAACAAACCGAAATTGCGCGCCCTGACCTAAACCATAGTGTGCATGCCGAAATTTATGGCCTAAAACCTAATTATCAATATTTCTACCGCTTTAGAGTTGGCCTCGTTTCTAGTCCAATTGGGCGCGCGAAAACTGCGCCGCTTTATGGTTCCAATTTGGATAAATTCAAATTTGCTTGGGGCTCTTGCGCCCATTTTGAGCAGGGATATTATACAGCCTATGGGGATATGGCTGCGCAAAATCCAGATTTAATTCTCGCTCTCGGAGACTATATCTACGAGGTTTCATACGGGCCACAAGTTCGCCGTATGCCGATAAATGAAGCTTGGTCACTTTCTGAATATCGCCTAATTCACGCAGTTACAAAAACTGATAAAGACCTTCAGGCCGCCCATGCGGCGTGCCCTTGGCTATTCATTTGGGACGATCATGAAGTCGCCAATGATTATCAAGGTGATGTTGGAAAGGTAATGCCGGGGTTTACGCAGGCTGATTTTATTGGCCGCAAGAAAAATGCCTATCAAGCGTTTTTTGAAAACCAGCCATTGCGTCGGCGCTCAATGTTTGATGCGGCAAATCGTATGCGGATTTTTGGCCAAGTGACCTATGGTAATCTAGTAGAGTTTAATTTGCTTGATACGCGCCAATATCGCGCGCGCGCCGCCTGTGCGAGCGAGGGGCGCTATGAGGCGCAATTAGTATCACGCAACACTTGCGCCGAATTGCAAGATGCCAACCGCTCAATATTGGGTGCACCCCAAGAGCGCTTCTTCAACGAAAATATGATGCGCGGAACGACTAAATGGTCGGTGCTAGTGCAACCAACTTTGTTTGGCACTTTAAACCAAAAGGATAATCGCGGCGA